>DATJYT010000189.1:0-3140 GCA_035499475.1 Xanthobacteraceae bacterium
CATTGCGGCTTCGCTTTCATCCGCCTGCACGAGATCGATGACGACGCGCAGCGGAAACGAGACGAAGTCGCAGATGTGCTGGCCGACGGGCGTCTGCCGCTTGAAGCCGCGGCTGGCGAAGCGCCGGTCGTTGGTGAGCGCCTGCCACAGCGCGCGCTCTGCTTCAGTCGGATTGCGGCGCAACAGCCGCGCCAGCCCGCGCACCGGGCCGCGCTCCTTCGGCACCCGGCCCGCGCCGTGCTCGGCCAGAAGCGTGCGCAGCATCTCGGCTTCCTCGCCGTCGAGCACGCCGCCGCGCGCCGGCCCCTTGCGGCCCTCGGCGATCGACATGATAACGCCGTGGAGCGTCTGGATGTCCTGCTGCGTCGGCTGCATGCGCGTGAAGATGTTGCGCAGGTTGATCTGCATGGTCTCGCGCTTATCGGGCGGCCGGAAGAACTCGACCTTTTCCAGTTCGCGCTCGAGCGAGCCGAAGAACGCCAGAAGCTGCTCCTTGGGCGCGGGCGCCGATTTCTGCGGCATGCCGAACGGCAGCGCGCCGCCCAACGCATGCTTGAACCACTCGTAGGCGAGGATCACCACCGCCTGCGCCAGGTTGAGCGAGGCGAAGGCCGGATTGACCGGCAGCGTGACGATTGCGTCGGCAAGCGCCACCTCGTCATTCTCGAGCCCGTTGCGCTCGCGGCCGAAGACGAGCGCGACGGTCTCGCCGCCGGCGACACGCGGCGCCATCAGCGCCGCGGCCTCCGCCGCCGAGACGACGGGTTTGGCTTGGTCGTGGGCGCGCGCCGTGGTGGCGAGCACGAAGGTGCAGTCGGCGATGGCGGCGGCTAGGCTGTCGTAAAGCACTGCGCCTTCGAGAATACGGTCGGCGCCGGCCGCCATCATTCGTGCCTTGTCGTTCGGCCAAGACTGCCGCGGCTTGACCAGACGCAGCCGCGACAGGCCGAAGTTCGCCATGGCGCGCGCCGCAGCGCCGATATTCTCGCCAAGCTGCGGCTCGACCAGGATCACCACCGGGGCCGGGCTGGCGTTCCAGTCCTTGGTCTTGTCGGTTCCTGCGCCGGGCATCTTGGTACGAACCCTGAAGCTCCCGCAGCAGGTCGTACCGCGCGCTCAGGGAAAAGCAAATTTATGGTCGCTAACAAGCTCCGAGGTCATAAAACTTTTCAGGCGTCCGGAGAAACCGATCACAAACCGCCAGCCGCGAAGCCGGAATTCAAAAGGCCCATAATCGTACGTAACCGCCGTCAGTGAGGGCCTTCAGTTCAGCGGGATCGAGGCAACCTCTTGTGGCGCGATCGCCGCTGAATTTGTCGGGTTCAATCTTGAGCAGCGCATATAGACCTAAGCGAACCGCCAGAACATCCGATTGCAGCGACCTCTCCAGCTCGCCCCGAAACGATGAGCAAAACACGGCTACGGCGCCGCGCCGCGACAAGTCAGGTGCCCTGGAACGCGCCGTCTTCAGCATATCGTCCCAGGTCGCGTAGGCGGTGACGAGATCGATTAGCGCAGGAATTTGCGACACACGATCGATATTCGGGTCAAATGCTACGAGTTGTTTTCTCGGATAGCGCCGCAGGCTCAGCCATTCCTCGCCGTTGTCAACGAAACTCGCTCCAGCGACCGTTGCCGACGTAGGCCGCCTTTTTGCTCCATACTTCGTGGCGCCTATGTCCACTGAAGCAGTGATGAATTTCCTGCCGCCCGCTTCGAGGAACTTCTGCGTTACGTCCCTTGTTTGATCCGCATAGGCCTTGGCGCTTCCCGCGAGGACGCCCACCACCACGGCCCCCCAGCCGTCCGTCACCAATCCGGCTGCCGCGGCCAATGCGCCGGCCAGCACTTTGCTCGTGGTCTCCCCGGGCTCGCTCACGACGATCATTTCGAGAGTGACGCGTGCCCTTTCGGTCCGCGACACCCCCCGCACCGCCGACTCCTGGCAATTCCATCCGAACTGAGAAGTATTGCCTCCAGCAAAAATCACGGATTCAACCGCATTTCGCTTGCTGTCGGGAAAAGCGATCAAAGCTTTTATCAACACCGCCCGATCGAGAAAATTCGTCCAGTACGCTTCTTGAAGCCACTGCCGGGCCAGTCTTTCAACCGCGCCATTGCAGACGTTTTCTACCGCCACGTCGTAATACGGCTCGACACCGCGCTGTTCGACCTTCAACGTTGGCTCTGTTGCAAAGGCAGACTTCAAGGAGCTCAGTTGTCTCTGTGCATCGGTGAAATCGAAGGCTCGGGATTCGGCGCTGAAGAACAGCAAGCCCGCACCCGCAATAAGAAGGCCAAGGCAAACACGCATATGCCCCTCCTGATTGTAAAGATAATGAAATATCACTATAGGTTGTATTGACGATTATTGCAATGCGCCCGTGTCGCTGCCGCCTTCCGGTTTACCGGCCGCGTCTAGCACCGACTGACAAGGCTTTTGCCATGGGAGTGCGGATGCTATAGGGCGCGCGCCGAACTCCCGTCAGTCGAATTCCCGGTTGGCGATGTCCGCGCCGAGAACAATTCATTTGAGGACCCGCGGCAGAAGCTATTCGGCCGCGCCCGCCAATGTTCAGTTTCCGGTCGGCCCAAACAAGCACGGCGACCAGAGGTGCCAGCATGCCGAATCTCGAAATCATGTGGACAAAGGTCGATGAAGCCCCGGCGCTCGCGACCTATTCCCTGCTGCCGATCGTCGAAGCCTTCGTGGGCGCAGCGGGCGTGTCCGTGAAGCTGAAGGACATCTCGCTCGCCGGTCGCATCATCGCCGCTTTCCCCGAAAAGCTCACCCCTGCGCAGCGCATCAACGACGAACTCACCGAACTCGGCGAGCTCACGCTGAAGCCCGAAGCCAACATCATCAAGCTGCCCAATATCTCCGCCTCGATCCCGCAGCTCAAGGCCGCAATCAAGGAATTGCAAGGCAAGGGCTACGCCGTTCCGGACTATCTGGACAATCCCACGACGGAAGCCGAGAAGGACATCAAGTCCCGCTACGCCAAGGTGTTCGGCAGCGTCGTCAACCCGGTCCTGCGCGAAGGCAATTCCGACCGCCGCGCGGCCGGCGCCGTCAAGCAATTCGCGCGCAGTCATCCGCACAAGATGGGCGCATGGAGTCCCGACTCCAAAACCCATGT
>DATJYT010000190.1:0-7940 GCA_035499475.1 Xanthobacteraceae bacterium
TGCTGCGGATCTTCCGCAGCCGGTATCGTCCCCGGCCGCGGCGCCGGCCGCTTATGCGCCGCCCGCTGCGGACTGGACCGTGACCATCGGCGCTGAGCCGCGCATCGTTCCGGCCTATCCGGGCGCAAGCGTCAGCAGGGGCGGGTTTGCTGCGCTGCCCCTCTTCAGCATCCGCAAAGCGGGAACGCCGCCGGATTTTTTTGGTCCGCGCGACAGCTTCGGCTTCGATATCGTCGATATCGGCATGTTCAAGCTCGGGCCGGCTTTCAATTTCGTCTGGCGGCGCGAGGCGTCGTCCTACAGCGAGCTCGTCGGACTGGCTAACGTTGATTACACCCTGCAAGCCGGCGGCTTCGGCGAATTCTGGCCGGTGCCCTGGCTGCGCCTGCGCGGCGAGGTGCGCCAGGGGATCGGCGGCGAAACCGGCATCACCGGCGATGTTTTCCTCGATGCCATCGTTCCGATCGGCAATGTGACGCTGTCGGGCGGCCCGCGCGTGACGATGCAATCGGCGGCGGCTACCAGTCCTTATTTCAGCATCACCGCGGCGCAGGCCGCTGCCGCCAATCTCACGCCCGGCCAGCCGCCGCTGACCGCCTACAACGCGGGGGGAGGCCTCTATTCCTATGGCGCCGGCGCCATGGCGCGTTATTTCTGGAACCCGCAATGGGCCACTCATGCCTTCGTCGAGTACCAACGGCTCACCGGTGATGCGGCCGACTCGCCGTTGGTGACGCAGCGTGGTTCGCCGGACCAATACACCTACGGGATCGGCGTCACTTATTCCTTCGACATGCATCCGCTGTGGTGAGCGCGGTCAGATCTTCTCGAAATGAATCTCGTCGGCAAGCTTCGTCCAAATGGCGATGTCGTCGATAAGCCGCTTCCTGAATTCTTCCGGCGTGGTCGGCGCGGGCTCATTGCCGAATGTGTGCAGCCGTTCCGCCGTTGTCGGCTCCTTGAGAATGCGAACGGTTTCGGCATTGAGACGGCGCAGGATCGGGTCCGGCAAGCCGGCCGGCCCGATCAGTCCCTGCCACGCGCTCACATTGAAGCCCGCAACGCCGCTTTCGGCGACGGTCGGCACCTCGGGCAATGCGAAATAGTGCTTGGCGCTGGAGACGGCGAGGGCGTTTAGCTTGCCGTTCTTGACGAAGCCGATCAGGCTCGCCGGGGGGTCCATCATGAAATCGAGCCGTCCGGCGACAAGTTCGGTAGCGGCGGGTTCGCTGCCTTTGAACGGAATGTGCTGAACCTTGATCTTGGTCTCGAGCGCGAACAGTTCGATCGCGAGATGCGGACCGGAACCCGTGCCGGGCGTGCCGTAGAGCAGTGGCGTCGCCCGTGTGCGGCCTGCATCGATGAGCTGTGCGACGGTCTTGATGCCGCTGTCCGCGTTCGTGCACATGATGTACGTATATTGCGAAGCGAGGCTGATCGTCGTGAAATCGTCGACCGAGCGATACGGCAGATGGGCAAAGGTCGCTGCCGCTGTGGCGTGGCCTGACGGAATGACGCCGAGGGTGTAGCCGTCGGGCGTCGCGCGCGCGATTTGCGCCGCCGCGCTGGTGCCGGATGCGCCGGGCTTGGGTTCGACGATGACCGATTGCCCGAGCGACTTCGTCAGGCCTTCAGCAAGAATCCGCGCCACGATGTCGGATGGGCCGCCGGCAGCAAAGCCATGGATGATCGTGATTGTGCGCGAAGGCCATTCGTCTGCGTAGGCTCTGCCGGCGGCAAGTCCGGCGAGGCCGCCGACCACGGCGCGGCGCGTGAGTGCAGTCATGACGTTTCCTCTTGTTGTCTTGGCAATGACGATCGAAGCCTGGAACAGCCAGTGTAGCCCGGATGGAGCGTCAGCGAAAACCGGGGATCACCAGCCAGGCGTCGCTGTTGTTCCGGCATTTTGCTTCGTTTCATGCAAGCTACGATGTCACCGGCTTTCCCGCCGTGTCATGAAAGCGAGGCGCTCGAACAGGTGGACGTCCTGCTCGTTCTTGATCAGCGCACCGTGCAGCGGCGGGATCAGCCGCTTGGGATCGCGCTCGCGTAGCGTTTCAACGGAAATATCCTCGACCATGAGCAGCTTGAGCCAGTCGAGCAGCTCCGACGTGGAAGGCTTCTTTTTCATGCCGGGTACGTCCCGGATCTCGTAGAACAGCCGCAGCGCTTCAGCCACCAGACGATGCTTGATGCCCGGGAAGTGCACCTCGACGATCGCGCGCATGGTCTCGGCGTCGGGGAAGCGAATGTAGTGAAAGAAGCAGCGCCGCAGGAATGCGTCGGGCAGTTCTTTCTCGTTGTTCGACGTGATGACGACGATCGGCCGGCGCCGGGCATGGATGGTTTCGCCGGTCTCATAGACGAAGAACTCCATGCGATCGAGTTCCTGGAGGAGATCGTTCGGAAACTCGATGTCGGCCTTGTCGATTTCATCAATCAGCAGGACCGGCCGCTCGTCGGCAACGAAGGCATCCCACAGCTTGCCGCGTTTGATGTAGTTGCGGATATCCTTGACGCGTGCATCGCCGAGTTGGCTGTCGCGCAGCCGCGTGACGGCGTCGTACTCGTAAAGTCCCTGCATCGCCTTGGTGGTCGACTTGATGTGCCATTCGATAAGCGGAGCGCCGAGCGCCCTGGCGATTTCGATGGCGAGCACGGTCTTGCCGGTGCCGGGCTCGCCTTTGACCAGCAGTGGGCGCTCAAGGGCGATGGCTGCATTGACGGCGACTTTCAGGTCGTCGGTGGCGACGTAGGCGCTGGTACCTTCAAAGCGCATGGGAATCCTTAGTCCGCGGTTCTGCAAAGTTTAAACACGCCGAACTTGTCGCTCACAAGGCGTGATGACGCGCGCTGCCGCACGCGGGCATCGTGCCAGACGCATTGCCGGCTCGGCAATTTCTGCCGCCGGCCCGGCATATCCTGACCCCGGCGCAAAGCGTGCCGTCCCCGCAAGCTGTTGAAATAAACCGACAAATGGCATGGCACGCGGCTTGCTCCGGCATTGCCCGGCGAGGTCCCGCCGGTTGCGGCGCGCCGACAGTGGTTGCGATATCGAGTTGGAGACGAAGTCATGGGTATTTTCGATGCATTGACCACCGCGGTGGCTGGTCTGCAGTCGCAGTCGTTCGCGTTACAGAACATTTCCGGCAACATCGCCAATTCGCAGACGACGGGCTACAAGGAAATCGACACCGCGTTCCAGGATCTGGTCTCGCAGGCCACCCTCAATCAGCAAACCACCGACGGCGTCATCGCCACCTCGGTGCCGACCAATACGGTCCAGGGCGCGATCCAGAGCACCAGCGTCGCAACCGACATGGCTATCAATGGCGACGGCTGGTTCGTGGTGTCGAAGCCCACGGGCTTCGCCGATAACCAGCCCGTGTTCTCCGGCATCACCGACTACACCCGCGCCGGCAACTTCTCGATGGACAGCAACGGCTACCTGGTAAACAGCGCCGGCTACTACCTGATGGGAATTCCGGTGGACCCCACCACCGGCAATCCGGAAGGTAGCGTACCGCAGGTCTTGCAGTTCGATGACAATTTCATCCCGGCGGTCGAGACCACGCAAATCAACTATCAGGCCAACTTGCCCAGCACACCCGCGACCGGGTTGGTCATTCCCAGCGGCTTCCAGGCCAATCCTCTCGCCGGCGCGTCCATCTCCGCGGAAATCCAGGGCACCGGCGCAGCGCTGCAACCCGACGCCCCGGCAAATCTGACCGGCACCGTCGCGCTCACCGGCGCTACCACGTTGGCGAGCCTCGGGATCACGACCGGCGACACCATCACCGTGAACGACGGTACCAATCCGACATATACCTATAATGCGACCGGCACCGACACGGTCGGCAACTTCATCACCGCTCTCGGCGGCGCTGGCATCAATGTCACCGCGTCAGCGGCGAGCGGCCATCTGGTCTTCACCGGCACCAACGATACCGCCTCGGTCACCGTCAGCGGCTCCGGCGCCGACGCATCCGAGCTTGGATTTGGCGCCGGTCAAAACTCGGCTTCGCCGACAAATCTTCTGACGCAGAATGCCGTGGCGACGGGTCAGACGCTGACGATCACCGTCGGGCCGCTAAGCGGCACGCCGCCGGTGATTACGGGCACTCCCCAGACGATTACGTTCGGCACCGCGGGCGGCGACGTCAACACGCTCGCCGGCCTGCAGACCGCGCTGGCGGGGATCACCGGCGTGACTGCCTCGGTCGATGCCAGCGGCAATATCACTTTGGCCTCGACCAATCCGAACGACGCCATTCAGTTGGGCGGCACCGCGTCGCCTGCCCAATTCGGCATTACCAACCTGACCGCGCTGCCGGCGAACGGCCAGGTGATCGGCAATGACGTGACCACATTCACCAACGAATCGGTCGACGGCGGCTCCATCACCTCCTACGACGCCGACGGCAATCCGGTGAACGTCCAATTCCGCTGGGCAAAAGTCACGAATGCCGGCGGCGGCAGTCAGGATACCTGGCAGCTGTTCTACCAAACGAATTCGTCGGCGGTCGGTTTCGAACCGGCGTGGCAGAACGTCGGCACCACGTTCACGTTCAACGCCAATGGCGAAATGAATCCGCCGATCACGAGCTTGACGCTGCCAAACCTCACGGTGAACGGCGACTCGCTCGGCAGCGTGCAGCTGCAGCTCGGCACCAACGGCATCACCCAATTTGCCTCTTCGAGCGGCACGGCGCAGGTCAACAACATCCAGCAGAACGGCTACGCCGCTGGAACGTTGCAATCGGTCGCCGTCGACAGTGAGGATCGCATTGCCGGCACGTTCTCGAACGGCCAGACCATACCGTTGGCGCAAGTCACGCTCGCATCCTTCAGGGGCACCGACTCCTTGCTGGCACTCAACGGCGGCGCCTATGCGGCGACCCCCGGCTCGGGGCAGCCGAGCTTCTCGGCAACCGGCAGCATCGTCGGCAGCTCGCTTGAATCCTCGAACGTCGATATCGCGACCCAGTTCAGCCAATTGATCGTGGCGCAGCAGGCCTATTCGGCCAACGCCCGCGTGATGTCGACCGCCGACCAGATGATCCAGAGCCTGCTCACGGTCATCCAGTAAGGACTCTGCCGTTGTGTGGTTAGTCGTTCGTGATCCGCGTGGACCGCCGCCGCCATGAGCGTGACCCAGGCGTTGTACGCCGCTTTGGCCGGCGTGGACGTGACGCAGAAGAACATCGCGGTCATCGCCGGCAACGTAGCGAACGCGAATACGCCCGGCTACGTCGAAGAGTCGCTTGTTCAAAACGAGCTTGCGACGTCCGGCGGCAGCGGCGTCAGTGTCGAAACCTCCGGCATCAACCGCGATCTCAACACCCTGCTGCAAGGGCAGTTGTGGACTGAGAGCTCCGGCGGTTCCTACGCCAATACGACGTCGCAGCTTTACCAGCAGCTTCAGCAGATTTACGGCACGCCCGGCTCGTCGTCATCGTTCGACGCCATTTTCAACAGTTTCACCAGCGCGCTTCAGGCGCTGTCCACCAGCCCCAGCTCGTATTCGGCACAAAGCGCCGCGGTGAGCGCCGCGCAAACCTTGGCGCAAAACCTCAATTCGATGACTACCAGCATCCAGCAAATGCGTACTCAGGCGGAGCAGGGGATCGCCAACGACGTGCAGACCGCCAACACGGCTTTGCAGCAGATCGCGCAGATCAACGGTCAGCTCGAAGGCGGTAACTACACCGACAGCGCCGCGGCGGCGCTCGAAGACCAGCGCGATCAGGACATCACCCAGCTCTCCGGGCTCATCAACGTTCGCGTGGTGCAGAACCCGAACAACCAGATCTCGATCTTCACTGGCAACGGTCTCCAGCTCGTGAGCGGCGTTCAAGCCTCGCAGATGTCGTTCGACAATGTCGGCACGCTGTCAGCAACCGCGCTGTGGAGTGCCGATCCAAACCAGGATTCGGTCGGCACAATCACGCTGACCTCGCCGGGTGGCAATACCACCGACATGATCGCCGACAATGCGATCCAGTCGGGAGAAATCGCCGCCTACGTCAAGATGCGCGACACCATCCTGCCGCAGGCGCAGAACCAGCTCGACGAATTCGCCAATCAGATGTCGCAATCGCTGTCTAACCAGACAACAAATGGGACGCCGGCGGGTTCCGGCGGTCAGACCGGCTACAGTGTCGACGTCAGCGGGTTGTTGCCCGGCAACTCGGTCCAGGTGACCTATACGGATTCCGGCAATACCCAGCATACAGTCACCATCGAGGCGCTTGGGCAAGGCGGCTCGCTGCCGTTGGAGCCCGATCCGGCCAACCCGAACGGCCAGATTATCGGCATCGACTTTTCCGGCGGCCTCGCTTCAGCGGTCTCTCAGCTCAACAGCGCGCTCGGTACGAACCTTCAGTTCTCCGCGTCGGGGACTTTGCTCCAGGTCGTCAACCCGCTGGTCAGCGGCAATGTTGTCAATTCCGAGACGGCGACCACGACCGCGACCTCGATCACGAGCGGCGCCTCTCAGCTTCCCCTGTTCGTCGATGGTACCCGGCCGATCACCGGAGCTTTGTACGCCAACAGTTCGCAGACGACCGGCCTTGCCGGCCGCATCTCGGTAAACAGCGCGCTGGTTTCTTCGCCGGACGGCCTGGTCGCCTATGCGTCGAACACAACGGTCGGCGATGCAACGCGGCCGAATTTCATCCTGTCGCAAATGACCAATGCCGTGTTGACCTATCCTTCGACGACCGGACTAGGCAGCGCGCAAGCGCCATATAGCGGGACGCTGTCGGACTATCTGAGTCAGGTTGCAAGCCAGCAGAGTCAGGCCGCAACCGCCGCTACGAATTTGCAGGAAGGACAGAGCACCGTCGTCAGCGCCTTGCAACAGCGGTTCAGCGATCAGTCTGGCGTCAATATCGACAAGGAACTGTCCAATCTCATCCAGCTGCAAAACGCCTATGCGGCGAACGCACGGGTGATGAGTACGGTACAGGCGATGATGACGACCTTGATACAGGCGGTACAGTAATGAGCATTACCGGACCCGGTTCGATCACCGCGAACACCGTGTTGGCGCAGACCAACATGATGAATCAACTCACCAAGCTGAGCACGGAGCTTGGCAGCGGACAGGCAGCGCAGACCTATTCGGACCTCGCGTCCCAGGCCGGTCTTGCTTTGTCGCTCAACGGACAGCTCTCAGCCATCAATGGCTACAGCAGCACCGCCAACACTGTCGGCACCACTTTGACCCTGGCTCAGTCCGTGCTGACGCAGCTCGGAGATTCAAGCAGCGCCGTCATACAATCGATCAATCAGCAGCCAGCTTTCAGCCTCGACAGCACTGGACAGACGCAAGTCCAGGAGGCGGCTGCGTCACAGCTCGCCATGATCGTGGACCTGCTCAACACCCAGGCCGGCAACAACTACATGTTTTCGGGGAGTGCTCTCAACCAGCCTTCGGTCGCGAGTGCCGACACAATTCTCAACGGCAGCGGCGCTCAGGCCGGGCTCAAGCAGGTGATCACCCAGCGGCAAGCTGCGGATCTCGGCAATGGCCTCGGACGTTTGGTCATTCCAGCGTCTTCGGGATCAGTGCTGTCCATTGGCGAGGATGTCGCAGGCTCGCCGTTCGGCTTTAAGATCGCGGGCGTGAACTCCTCCCTGACCGGAGCGAACGTCACCGGCCCCTCTGCTCCGCCGGCCACGTATTCGATCGATCTTGGATCGACCAATCCCAATCCCGGGGATTCAATCCAGTTCAACCTCACTCTTCCCGATGGATCGAGCCAAAGCATCACGCTGCAGGCCGTTGCCAACGGCACCACGCAGCTCACCAGTCCGAATACCGTCGCCTCGCTGTCTACCTCCGGCGTTGTTGCTTCGGTGCAGTCGAACGTCGACCTCAGCTCTGCTGGGATTGCCGCATTGGCGACAGGCGACACGATCAATTACACGCTCGG
>DATJYT010000191.1:0-13629 GCA_035499475.1 Xanthobacteraceae bacterium
ACAAGGCGATCAATGCGATCCTTGCCGAACCGGCCGCGAAAGCGCGGTTTGGCGAGCTTGGCGCTTCACTGCTGCCGGGCTCGCCCGCCGATTTCGGCAAGCTCGTCAGCGACGAGACCGAGAAATGGGGCAAGGTGATCAAGTTCGCCGGCATCAAGGCTGAATGAACCTCCCTGCCGGCCGAAATGCGCGTTCGCGCGGACGGCGCTTGAACGCGAACTCCTGACAATAAAGTCCGCCCTTTCGAGCCGAGGAGTCAGAATTGGCTAACCATAAACGCAGCTGACGCGGCCGAGAGCCGCCGAGAAGCAGACGCTTAAGGCCAACTTTACGCGCAGCGCGCACCAATATCTGGTTACGAGGGGACTTCGTTTGCAGTCAATTCAATCGCCGCAGAGCAGCGGCGATGCGGGCCAGAGGGTCGTAGGGGTTGATATGCAGAGCGGGAGCGCCGGAGCGGGCGCCGCTGCGGACCAGGAGGTGCAAGGGTTCGGCGCCTCCGGCACCGAACGCGGGCACGTGCCGTCGTGTTTTGTCGTCGATGAAGATCCCAAGATCCGTCACTTCCTGTCGCTGATCCTGCATGGCGAGGGCGTGTCCACGGAGGAATTCTCCGACGGAGCGTCGTTTCTCGATGCCGTCGATCACCGTCCTCCCGACCTGGTGTTCATCGACGTCGGCCGGGATTCCTCCGAGGCTATTCAGTTGATCGAGGGCCTTTCCAAGAAAGGGCACTTCGGCTTCGTGCAATTGATGAGCAGCCACGGCGCCGCCGTGCTCGAACACGTGCGCAAAACCGTCGAGCAGAAAGGTCTGCTGACGCTGCCTGTGTTGCAGAAGCCGTTCCAGACCGATGCCGTGGTCAACATCGTCCGCACGCTGAAGCTTACCGACGCCGAGGAGCCGGCGTCGCGGTTTGGTTTGGACGAGGCGTTGGCGGGCAGCTGGCTGGAATATTGCTATCAGCCCAAGATCGATCTTCGCAAGAAACGGCTCATCGGCGCGGAAGTGTTCGTGCGCGCCCGCCATCCGAAATTCGGCGCGGTGTCACCCGCCCTTTTCATGCCCGGCGCCTCGGATGAAGACCTTGTGGCCCTCGGCAAGCACTCGGTGAACAACGTGATTGGGGCTACCGGCCGATTTGCCGCGATCGGTCTCCATCTGCGGCTCGCTATCAACATGTCGTTGAAGACGCTCAAGAAACTTGATGTCGCCGAGATCGTTCGCGCGCACCACACGCCGGCAGAGACTTGTCCCGGCTTCATCATCGATATTCCCGAAGAGCAGGTTTTGAAAGACTTTGCCGATGCGGCGGAAGTGGCCAAGAGCCTGCGGCCGTTCAACGTGTCTTTGGCAATCGACGATTGCGGCCATGGCTACACGTCGCTGATGCGGCTGAAAGCGCTGCCGTTTGAGGAAATCAAGCTCGGTCGCGCCTTCGTGGCGGATTGCGGAGTCGATAAGTCGCGCGCGCCGTTGTGCCGGACGCTCATCGGTCTCGCCCACAAGTTCGAACGCGTAACGGTTGCGGTCGGCCTCGAGAAGGCTTCCGAAGTGACGGCACTCGTCACCATGGGCTGCGATTACGCGCAAGGGCATCTGCTTGGCCGTCCCATGCCGGAAAATCGCTTCCTGTCGCTGTTGCGGCTGCGCACCGACCCGCAAAAGGTGCAGCAGTTGCATCAGAGCGCGTCGTGAACTTTCGGCCGTCGGTGGCGCAGCCGCGTGTCAGGAGACGCGGTAGCGCGCAATCACCTTCTCATCGACTTCGATGCCGAGGCCGGGCCCTTGCGGGACCGTCATGTGGCCGTCGCGGGCCGCGATAGCATCGCCCAACGGCGTCGCTTCGAGTTCGCAATAGAACCGCTCACACATGGCGTCGGGCAGGCAGGCGGCGATGACGTGCAGCGTCGCGATCAGGCCGGGACCGAAATAGGGCGAGTGCGGCATGACGCGCACGCCGTGCTGCTGCGCGAGCGCAATTGCCTTGCGCATGGCGATGATGCCGCCGATCTTGGTGACGCTCGGCTGGAAAATATCGAGCGCTCCGTGCTCCATCGCGTGCCGTGCCTCGCCGGCATGGCCGATATTTTCGCCGGCCGCGATGGTAACGCCGGTCTCGCGGCGAATGCGCGCCATGGCGTCGTAGTCGTCCACCGGATCGACCGGCTCCTCGAGCCAGGCGAGATCATAGACTTTCAGCTTGCGCGCCATCGCGACCGCTTCGTCCGCCGGCCAGGCGCAGTTGGTGTCGACCATGAGCGCGATGCCCGGGCCGGCAGCCTCGCGGCCGGGGGCGACGGTCTCGACCAGATGTTCGTGCACCTTGATCGCTTTGTAGCCGCGCCCCACTGCCTCTTGCGTATAGCGCGCGACGAGATCGGGCTTGCCGTAGCGCAACAGGCTCGCATAGGTCGGGAAGCGGTCGCGGGTCGCGCCACCGAGCAGACGGTGAACCGGAACGCCCTTGGCTTTGCCGGCAATGTCCCAGAGCGCGATGTCGATGCCGGCGAGCGCGAAGCTGACGGGTCCGTGTCGGCCCATGGTGTGGAGCTTGCGCCGCAGATCCGTCATGAACGATTCCACGTCGGCGATTTCGCGCCCAATGCAGAGGGGCGCGACAACGCGCGTGATCGCCTCCCGCGTCAGCTCCGATGTCGCGAAGCCGAAGGCCTCGCCCCAGCCGGTGATGTCCGCATCGGTATCCAGCCGTACGAACAGCGTCTCCATGTGCGTCCAGGGTCCGAGCGGGCGCATCTGCTTGGGTCCGCCGTGCTCATAAGGCACGCCGATGAGGATCGGCTCGACTCGCGTGATTTTCATTGATCTCCCCGGCGCGCGGTTGGCCACGCTCTGATGCCCATCCGGAAGCGCCAGAAGGGCGCCCGGGTGCCACTAAAAACTTAGCAAAATTAATGGCTTAGAGAAAAGGGAACTTTTGTGCTGCCGATCACATATTTGGTTCCCCGGAACAACGAAATTGACAACAAAAGAGCTATGGGAGCCGTCAATGAATCATTCGATCTATAACGCTGACCGTTCGACCCATCTGAAGATTGTGGTGGTGGGGCTTTTGTCCGCGGTGCTGGTCGTGGCCATCGGCACTTTCGCGCGCGTTGCCGACGTCGATCTCGGCACTGCGCCCCTCGTCAAAGCGGGTCAATCGACGACTTTTAGCGGCCGTTTCCCGGCGATCCGCTGACCTCAGTTCCAGTCTCAATTTGACAGTGGAGGCAAAGTCATGCCGCCCCATATCATTCATCGTGCGACTGCAAGTTTTGATGCGGTGGGCCTTCTCATGATCGCGGCCGGCGCGGTCGTCATCGTCGTCGTCGGATTGGTGTTTTCATTTTAGAGCGCCGTCCTTAGTGCGAATTCTCATCAGGGCTCGCCGTCAGGCGATTGCGGATATCGGCGACACGAGATCGCAGGGCATAAAGGCTGAAGGCCGCTGGTAGCCATAGGCGGTTCGCACGTTGTTCGAGCCGGTCAAGTTTGGCGCTCATTTGGTTGATGTTCTGGCCATGACCCTGCGCCTTTATTTCAGTCTCAATCGACTTCATCTCGTCGTGCAAGCGGACAATGACCTTCCGCAGCAACCAGTCGTACAAGCGCGGCACTATCTTAAACATCGGATAGAGAAGGGCCAGCAAAGGCACAAACACGACGATCATGCGTTCGACCAGCGTCGCGATCCAGAACGGAAGATGCTCCTGGAAGAACGGTCGGCCCGATTTGTAAAAACGCTGGGCCTCCTCGCTCAACGGAATGTCAATGGATTCAGCCGCAGGAAATTGACCGGCGTTGTGGAATATTCCGGGCAACGAATGAATTTGTACTGCAGCCTCAAGCAACAGGTGCTGCAATGCCGGATGCAGGTCAGCACGTACGACGAGACTGGCTTTCGGAGCCAACAGCGTAATGTCCACCGGCGGCCGATTCGTCAAAAGATCGACGACACCCGCCGGCAGAACCAATTTGTTCAGAAACGGGAATAGCGCGACATAGGCATCTGCGCGAACAAAGCTGGCCAGCTCAATGCCGTTGGCGCCAACGAGACGTTGGACGACGGGAGAATCCCAGTTGGCCACCATGAACGCGGCGTCGATATCGCCAGCGATCAGTTTTTCAGAAGCTACTTCGAGCGGAAGGGCAAGAAATTCGCCAACGATGGTGTCAATCTTGGTCTTCTTGATGATTTCCAGAGCCAGCGCGCGTGCGCCACTTCCCTCGGGACCGATCGATATCCGTCGGCCCCGCAATGCCTGCATACCCGCGCCGCTTTCACCTCGATAGAACAGCCAGAGCGGCTCATAAAATATCGTACCTAGCGATTCGAGACCGACCGAATCTTGTTTGGTAACCGTGCCGCCCTGGAGGAATCCAACGCTCACTCCCGACTTTGGGTCGCGCAACCGTGCCAAATTATCCAGGCTTCCGGCAGTTGGCAGAAGCTGCACGTTGACGCCGGATTTCGCCAGGATCTCGCGGTAGCGACGGCCGAATTCGAAATTGGCACCGCCCTCGGCGCCGGTGGCCATCACGATCGTGGACGGGGGCATTGTCTCGGCCACGAAGATGCTTGCGACCAGAATAATCGCCACCAGTCCGGCAATCGCGATGTAGAGCCAAATCCTTTGCGGGTATTCGCCAAAGATCATCAGGTTCGCCTAGTACACGACGACGCTGCGAATGCTCTTGCCGCCGCGCATCAGGTCGAACGCGGTATTGATGTCGTTGAGCGACATCGTGTGGGTAATCATCGGATCGATCTCGATCTTACCCTCCATGTACCAGTCCACGATCTTCGGCACATCGGAGCGGCCGCGGGCGCCGCCGAAGGCGGTGCCGCGCCAGGCGCGGCCGGTGACGAGCTGGAACGGGCGTGTCGCGATCTCCTGGCCCGAGCCGGCTACGCCGATAATGATGCTTTGGCCCCAGCCGCGATGGCAGCTTTCAAGCGCGATGCGCATGAGATTGACGTTGCCCACGCACTCGAACGTGTAGTCGGCGCCACCGATCTGATCGGCGCCGCTCTTGGTCATGTTGACGAGATGCGCGACGAGGTCGCCTCCGATCTCCTTTGGGTTGACGAAATGCGTCATGCCGAAGCGCTCGCCCCAGGCCTTCTTCTCCGGATTGAGATCGACGCCGATGATCATGTCGGCGCCGGCGAGCCGCAGGCCCTGGATGACATTGAGTCCGATGCCGCCGAGGCCGAACACGATCGCCTTGGCGCCGGGCTCGACCTTCGCGGTGTTGATCACCGCGCCGATGCCGGTGGTGACACCGCAGCCGATATAGCAGACCTTATCGAACGGCGCGTCGTCGCGGATCTTCGCCACGGCGATTTCCGGCAGCACGGTGAAATTGGCAAAGGTCGAGCAGCCCATATAGTGATGCAGCTTCTGCCCGCCGATCGAGAAGCGCGACGTGCCATCGGGCATCACGCCCTGACCCTGGGTGGTGCGGATCGCGGTGCAGAGATTGGTCTTGCGCGACAGGCACGACGGACAGTTCCGGCACTCCGGAACATAGAGCGGGATGACGTGATCGCCTTTCTTGACGGAAGTGACGCCGGGGCCGGTCTCGACCACGATGCCGGCGCCCTCATGGCCGAGGATCGCCGGAAACAGCCCTTCGGGATCGGCGCCCGACAGCGTGAATTCGTCGGTGTGGCAAATGCCCGTCGCCTTGATCTCGACCAGCACCTCGCCGGCGCGCGGGCCGTCGAGCTGGACGGTCGTGACTTCAAGAGGTTTGCCGGCGCTGTGGGCCACCGCGGCACGCACGTCCATGGTATTCCTCGCCTCCGTTTTGCGAACGATGACATTGCGAGGTTCAAATGGCAAACCTTGGGCTGCCCCTGGAACTAAACGCGCCGCAACTGGAATTCATTTGCGACGCGCACGTCACCGTCGATCCGCCGCTCGATCTCGGCGACGTCGCCAAGGGCGGACGGCGCGTTGTGCCGATCACCGGCGGCGCGTTCACCGGCCCGCAATTTCGCGCCAGTGTGGTCCCCGGCGGCGCCGATTGGCAGGTTTTGCGGGACGATGGCGTCGCCGAGCTTGAGGCGCGCTATATGCTGCGCACCGACGATGGTGCGCTGATCTCTGTGCGCAACTACGGCCTGCGCCACGGCCAGGCCGATATCATGGCGTCGCTGGCCGCCGGCCGGCCGGTCGAACCTGCCAGCTATTATTTCCGCGGTGCGACGTTCTTTGAAACGGGTGCCGAGCATTATTCGTGGCTGACCAAGCACATCATCGTGTGCACAGGCCATCGCGAATCCGCGCGCGTGAACCTGAGATTCTATAAGCTCGTCTGAGGACGCGTGGATTCGATTCTGATGTGGGGCAGGGGAGGCAATGATTATGGAAGCGATAGCGTGGGCTCTCATCTTTGTTTTGGCGTTTTTCGTGCTCTCGATCATCCTGGGAAGCTTCTTCACCGTGAGCACGGCGCAGGTCGCGGTGATCACGCGGTTCGGCAAGTTCCTGCGGGTGGCCGAGCCTGGCCTGAACTGGAAATGGCCGATCATCGACAGCGTTGCCGGCAGAGTGAGCCTGCGCGTCAATCAGATCACGCTGACGATGGAGACGAAAACCAAGGACAATGTCTTCGTCACCATTCCGATCTCGGTGCAGAACCGGGTGCGTCCTGAGAAGGTCTATGACGCCTACTACAAGCTCGCCAACCCGATGCAGCAGATCCAGGCCTATGTCGAGCAGGTGATCCTCGGCCACGTGCCAGGCATGACGCTCGACGAAGTCTTCGCCAGCCAATCCGGAATTGCGGCCGCTGTGAAGCAGGAGCTCGACGCCGACATGGCCGGTTTCGGCTACGAGATCGTCAACGTGCTGGTCACCGACATCGTGCCCGATGCCAAGGTGAAGTCGGCGATGAACGACATCAACGCCGCGCAGCGCGAGCAGGTCGCCGCCGCCGCGAGAGGTGAGGCGGAAAAGATCCTGGTGGTCAAGAAGGCCGAGGCCGAAGCCGAAAGCAAAGCGCTGCAGGGACAAGGCATCGCCAACCAGCGCAAGGCGATTATCGAGGGGTTGCAGACCTCGATCGAGCAGTTTCAAAGAGTTGTCGGGACCACGTCGACCTCGGAGGTCATGCAGCTGGTCCTTATCACGCAATACTTCGATACCATCAAGTCAATCGGCGAGCTGGACAAGACCAACACGCTGTTCGTGTCTCATTCGCCGGGCACTGTCCGCGATATTTCCGATCAGTTGATGCAATCCATGCTGGTCGCGCAGCGCGCTGCCAACGCCGGCAAGCCGTAGCGCGCGGGTGCCTTACGTCTTGTCCGGGTGAATCACGATCTGCGTTTGCGTTACCAGCGCGCAGAGCCTGCCGTCGCCGCGCGTGATGCGCGTCTGCCAGACCATGGTGGTGCGGCCGCGGTGAAGGGGCGTGCATTCCGCGTAGGCGGTATCGCCGACCGGAATGCCGGCAAAGAAATTGGTCTTGCTTTCGATCGTCGCGGTGCGCGCACCAGCGGGCAAGTTCGCCATGGTGGCCGTGCCGCCGAGATTGTCGGCAAGCGCCATGACGGCGCCGCCGTGCATCACGCCGAACCGATTGTTGAGCTCTTTGCGCACCACCAGCTCCGCCTCGACCTTGTCGCGCGAGAGGTGGGTGACCTTCATGCCCATGAACTCGGCGAAGGGCGGCTGCAGTTCGGCTTCGCGATTGATGTCGCGGTTCATGACGCTCCCCGTTGTCGTTGCGGGTCGCTTCATGCGGGCGGCCGCCCTCAAAAGCAAGAGCGCGGCCAAAGCCGCGCTCCTCAGTCAAACCGATCCTGCGCGCCGATTACTTCGGCTGCGGTACGACGCGAATATAGGGCTTCAGCGTTTTCCAGCCCTGCGGATAAAGCTTCTTGGCCTCGTCGTCGGTAACGGCGCCGGTGAGGATCACGTCCTCGCCCTGCTTCCAGTTGGCCGGGGTCGCCACGCGATGCTTGGCGGTGAGTTGGAGCGAGTCGATGACGCGCAGCACCTCATCGAAATTGCGGCCCGTGGTCATCGGATAGACCAGAATGAGCTTGATCTTCTTGTCCGGACCGATGACGAAGACGGTACGCACCGTCTGGTTGTCGGCGGGCGTGCGGCCTTCGGACGTGCCGCCCGTCGAGGCCGGCAGCATGCCATAGAGCTTCGATACCTTCAGATCGGTGTCGCCGATCATCGGATAGTTCGGCGCAAAGCCGACGACGTCCTTGATGTCGCCGGACCATTTCTTGTGATTGTCCACCGGATCGACCGAAAGGCCGATGATCTTGACCCCGCGTTTGTCGAACTCGGGCTTGAGCCGCGCCATGGTGCCGAGTTCGGTGGTGCAGACCGGCGTGAAATCCTTGGGATGCGAGAACAGCACGGCCCAACCGTTGCCGATCCAATCGTGGAATCGGATTTTGCCTTCCGTTGTTTCGGCTTCGAAATCAGGGGCGGTGTCGCCAATTGCAAGAGCCATGAAATCCTCCGTTGCGTCGGCTGATCCAATTTTTGGATTGTATTTCGCGACAGGTATGTACGGCCGGCAGGCCCGCAATACCAGACCCGCACTTAAGTATTATTCGGTTGGCGCGGCAAACGACCCGCGAAAAATAGGCTGCGCGTTCGACTGGTCATGAAACAAATCTTCCAGATCAGCCGGCATGCCGGCGCGGTGCCCACGCACCATCCGCAATGCGCGGCCCGCCGGCCCAACAGGGCGCTTTGCGGACCACGGCGGGGATTTGAACGGCAATATGCCGCGAGAATGCCGCACTACGGCCCTTGCCAAGCCACCCTCCCATTCGATTTTGAACGCCGACGCCGATTCACGCGACTAAAGACCGAAGAACACCCCCATAACCCCGCGAGCCTCGATACCAAAGGGCGCGCCCGGGAGGCATGGATGAAGTCCGATTTGCAGTGCAATCATCCCGATCTGGAAACGCTCGCGGCCGTAATCGCATGCTCGCCGATCGTCGTCGCTAAGCCGGCACGGATCCTGCCGGCAGGCTACGACGCTGTCGATATCGCAATCCTCGATTGGATCGTGAACGAGAGCGGGCGCCGCCGCCGCGGCTATTCCCGCGTGATGTCCTGACCGCTTCCGCCATAGGTAGGCGGCTTCCTCATTGCGTCGGACTCGGCAACGTCGTCGTCGAGAGGCCGAGAGTCCGTCCCGGAAACCCGGCGGCGTCAAAGTAGCGCGTGTTGCCGACCATCTGCATGTTGATCACGGTGACGAGGCCGTTGGGCGCCGGGTCCGACGTCACCACGCGACCGGTCACTTCCGGAACGACACCGTTCGGCAACGTCTCCGAAAGCATCCGGCCGACGAGCTTGCCCTTGTCCGCGGTGTCGAGCTGCATCAATTGCGCGATGGTGCGGCCGAGATCGGCATTGCTGGCAGGCGCCGGATCGACAAAGCCCGATTTGAAATCCGGCCCCTGCATGGCCATGAAATTCCAGGTATCGGCGCGGCTGAACGAGCCGTGCATGCCCTGGCCTTGCTGAAGCACCGTATCGGCAACTTCGACCGGGCAGCGCACCGGTTCGCCGCAGACCGTGTCGAAGGACCGAAAGCTGATTGCAATTGCCGGATGCGGCGTGATGGCGGTGCCTTCGAGGGCGATATCGTCAAGCGACAGGGTGCCGGGGAATTTGCCGAGCTTGGTATCAACGAAGATGCCGCTGACATAATCTTCGCCGAGAAGCGTATCGACGACCCGTTTGGCCAGGGCCTTGTCGCCGTCTGGCAAATAGATCAGGTCCGAGCCGCCGTTGGCGGCGACGACGACTTTCGGATTCGTGGAGTCACCGCCGATTAATCCGTTGCCGTTCTTGGTGTGCTGGCTCTCGCCGATGATCTTGTAATTGTTGTCGGGGTCGACGAGCGGCATGTTCAACGCATGGGCAAGATCGATCGCGACGAAACCCATCGGCAAATGGCCTGCCGGTGCGTCGGCGAATTTGGTTTTGACCGTCGAGCTGGTCTGGCTTTCCTTCGCGATCGTCGAAAAACCATGGTCGGCGGTGACGATGATGTCGGTCGTATCAAGAAGGCCGAGCTCGCTGAGCGTCGAGCGAATTCGCGCCAGATCATCGTCGGCGTTGCGGATCGCGGCCAGCGAGGTAGGACCGTTGATTCCGGGCACGAGCGCGTTGAGACTGTCGCCCTGATTGTGCTGGCTGCCGTCGGGATCGCGCGACCAGAATACCAGCACGAACGGCTTGTCCCGGCTTTTGAGGATAGGCAGCACCGCGCGCGTCGTAACCGCGGCGAAATAATCCTGCTGCACGACGTTTGCGCTCAGCGTGCCTGGCGTCGACATGTTGCCGGCTGCGCCATTGGCGCCGCGCGGCGGCGCCGTTAGCGGCAGGTTCGCGGCCTGAAGGCGCTGCGTCATTTCGGCCGACAGCGGGATGCCCTTCGGCGTGCCGGTCGCGTCATCGACGAGAATGGTCTGATCGCCCGAGCGCTCCGTCGGATCGAAGATCAGGGCGGGTCCGATCTTGCCGATCGAGGCGGTGCTGTATCCCTTGTCGCGCGCGAGCTTGAGAATGGTGGCTTCGTCGAGATAATTGCCGGCGAAATGTTCGTCGACGTCGCCGAGGACCGCGTCGCTCTCGAGGAACGGCGTCAAAGTCTTGCCGGCGCCAGGGACTTCGAAGCCAGCATAGATCGTGTTGGAGAAGTCGCCGGTGTCGCCGAGCATGTGTCCGGTCGCCATCGCGGAGGCGTTGGCGGTGGTGAAGGTGGGAAACAGCGCGTGGCTGTTGCGCAGGCTCACGCCGTCGCGCGCGATCGCAGCCATGGTGGGAGCGGAGCGATCGTCGACCATGCGGAAGCGAAGGCCGTCGGCGATGAACAAGACCACGTTATGGGGTCGCGACGCCGGGGTTTGCGCCAGCGCTTGGGACGCCAGCATGACCGAGACGATCGTCGTGCCGAAAGCGAGCAGCGGACGCATGGGAAACTCCCGCATGAGTGGGAAAGCAAATCTTTTGAAGAGAACATGTGACAGGGATGTGACACTCGCGCAGGGGCAATTCTACTGCAACTCGCGTTCGGTGCGAATGGTGCTCAGCACCTAGCGGTACTCATCTTAGCGGTCGATTTGTGAGCCCCATAAAAAAGGGCGGCCCCGCACAGCAAAGCTGGGGCCGCCAAGGGACCGCATGACAGGAGGTGAAACACGGCCCCTGACTTGCGAGCGGCCATCGTGCCCGCAAGAAAGGAATGGCCGGCGGCGGTTCAAGCCGCCGGCTGGAGGCGGATTATTCGCCCTCGGTTCCGATCGCGTAAGCGGTCTCGCCGTGCACCGCGTCGTCGCCGACCTTGAGCGTTGCTTCATCCATACGTAGCGGCACGATGAATGAAATCACCTTGAGGATAATGTAGGTGGCGATAACGTTGAACACGATGATGAAAGCTGCGCCTTCCGCCTGAGTCAGCAACTGACCGGCATTGCCATAGAGCCAGCCTGTCACGTTGACGCCGGGCGCCTCTTTGTCGGTACCGATATATTGCAACATATCGGGGTTGGCGACGATGCCGACCATCAAGCCGCCCATCAGGCCGGCTACGCCGTGAGTGGAGAACACGCTGAGCGTGTCGTCCACCTTCATCATGAAGCTGGTCTTCTGCAACTTGTTCATGCTGAGCCAGGGAATGATGCCGGCGACGACGCCGATGGCGATCGCGCCCCAGCCGTCCACGTAGCCGGCGCCGGGCGTGATGCAGACCAGGCCGGCGATCATGCCGTTGACGGCGCCGATAACCGACGGCTTGCCGTAAGCCATCTTGTCCATGAAGGTCCAGACCAAGAGAGCAACCGCGGTCGCAGTATTGGTATTGAGCACCGCTGCGCCGGCGTCAGCGTTGGCGAAGTACGGGTCGCCGCCGTTGAAGCCGTTCCAGCCGAGCCACAGGATGCCGGCGCCGACCAGCGTGACCAGCAGACTGTTAGGTGGGAAGTTGTCGCGATCGGCTTGCAGCCGCGGGCCGATGACCCAAGCAGCGACGAAGCCCGACGTGCCGGCGGCGAGATGGATGACGTAGCCGCCCGAGAAGTCCGCGACACCCAAGCCGGCGAGCCAGCCGCCGCCCCAGAGGCTGAACGCGCCGACGGTGTAAACGAGCGTCATCCATACCGGGCAGAAGATCATCCAGGCCGTGAAGTTCATGCGGCCGAGCACCGAGCCGGCAAGAATGATGACGGTGATGGCGGCGAACACGAATTGGAAAAAGATAAGCGTCGCCATCGGGAAGGCGAGCGGCGGCATGCCGCTCGACGCCGCCGGGACGACGGCTTGTCCGAGCGTGAATGCCGCCGATGTCGCCGGACTAGGTGTGCCCAGGAACGGAAACCATTGTGGCCCGAACGCCAAATTGTAGTCGAACAAGATCCAGACGACGAGCACTGAGGCAAAAGCATAGATCGCCATGAAGGCGGAGTTGATCGCCCACTTCTTTTTGACAACGCCGCCGTAGAGCACGACGAGGCCCGGAATGCTTTGCAGGCCGACAAAGGTTGCAGCCGCGAGCTGCCAAGCGTTATCTCCGGTGTCCAGCCATTGTGGTGAAGGTACGAGCGCCATTTGGTTTCCCCCAAAATTCAAACTGCGTGCTGACGCCACGCAGGTGAGCGACACCGTTGCGACTGGCAAAAAATATGCCAGCTATTCGAGCATTGACTGGCCGCCGTTTCTCATGAAGGTTGTGACAGTGCGGAAATAGGGTGGTTATAAATTCAACAGCGTGACTAATAATTGAGCAGAACATGGGGCGGGCAGAGGCACTCATTCGTTCACTTTTTGCCGGAATTGGCGTGTTGGCCGGTGGTTTAGCTGCCCCCGCTCTGGGCATCGAAGCACCGCACGGCGAGGTTGCCATCACGTGCACCAATCTCTCCAGCGGCGCGAGCTGGCAAATCAAGGTCGACTACGATCACGCCACGGTCGACGCCAACCCGGCTCGAATTAGCGACGCCGAGATCAAATGGCGCGACGTGAAAGACGGCTTCTACTATACGCTCGACCGCAAGTCGGGAAATCTCACGGTCGTCCTTGCCTCCGCCACCGGCGGCAATTTCCTTTATGATCGCTGCAAGCTGGAGAACTGAGGCCGCGCTCGGCGCCCTTCGGGCTGCCTGCCGCCCGTCGAGAATCTGAGCCGCGGCGATGGTCGAACGAGCTTCCGGCGTCAAGGCCAGCGTGGGGTTCGCCTCCGAAACCGGACCGCGCAAGCAAAACGAAGATTTCGCCGGCGCGGTTTTCGGCTGGGAACTGCCGCGGCCGCGTCGCGACGTGGTGGCCGCGCTCGCCGATGGCATCGGCGGCGCCAAGGGCGGCCGCGTCGCCGCGGAAACCGCCGTGCGCGGCTTTCTCGACGGCTTTTGCGATCTGCCGGAGACGATGGAGGTGCGGCGTGCCGCCGCCATCGTCATCAGCTCGCTAAACGGCTGGCTCTACGGGCAAGGCAAGCGCGATCCCGATCTCGCCGGGATGGGATGCACATTCACGTCGCTGGTGCTGCGCGGACGCATTGCGCATGTGCTTCACGTCGGTGACAGCCGCGTCTATCGGCTGCGCGGTGATCGTCTGATCTGCCTGACCA
>DATJYT010000192.1:0-4565 GCA_035499475.1 Xanthobacteraceae bacterium
GCATTCGTAGGAAGGAATGCCGTTGCCGATATCGATCACCGCGCGCCATTTGGCGAACTTGGCGCCGAGGCTGCGATATTCGGCGAGGCGCTCGCGCAGCCCGTCGAGCCCTTCGGTGACGACTTCGCCAGGGCAGAACGATAGCGGCTTGATGCCTTTATCGACCTTGATGCCGGGCAGCGAGCCCGCCTTTTCGATGAGCTTGACCAGCGGCGTGCCGTCCTTGGCGTTCTGCCGGATGGTCTCGTCGTAGAGGATGACGCCGGAAATGTATTTCGACATGGCGTCGGACGAGCGGAACAGCATTTCGCGGTAATCGCGTCGCGTATCGGCGGTCGATTCGACGCCGAGCTTGTCGAAACGGTTCTTGATGGTGCCGGTGGATTCATCGGCGGCCAGAATGCCCCGGCCCGGCGCGACCATGGCTTCGGCGACCTTGTTCAATTCGGCGAGGTTCATGGCACCCTCCTGCAAGTTCGGCGCCGGCGATCCGGCGGCTTGGCGGCTCCGATTCCGGAGCCTCTCATACTCTATCCGTGTGACGCCACGGGAGTCCGGAGCGTCATTAATACCTCGACTCCCGGCAATTTTTTGCCCTCGAGCCACTCGAGAAAGGCGCCTCCGGCGGTCGAAACATAGGTAAAGCGGCTCGTGACGGCGGCGGCATTGAGCGCCGCCATGGTGTCGCCGCCGCCCGCAATGCTGACAAGCTTGCCGGCCGCGGTCAGTTCCGCGGCAGCTTCAGCGACCTCGACGGTGCCGTTGTCGAAGGGTTCGTACTCGAAAGCGCCGAACGGGCCGTTCCAAACTAAGGTCTTGGACCGGGCCAATACGGAGATGGCCTGCTCGATGCTGCGCGGGCCGATGTCGAGGATCATGTCGGCCGGACCGACGTCGTCCACCGTGACGACGCGGGAAGGCGCGTGGGCGGCAAATTTCTGCGCCACGACGGCATCGACCGGAAGCACGATCTCGCGGTTGAGCGATTTGGCTTTCGCAAGAATATCGCGCGCAGTCTGCACCAGCTCGTTCTCGCACAATGATTTGCCGACCGGCTTGCCTTGCGCGGCGAGAAACGTATTGGCCATGCCGCCGGCGATGATGAGGGTCTCGACCTTGGTGATGAGATTGCCGAGAAGATCGAGCTTGGTCGAAACCTTGGCGCCGCCGACGATGGCCGCCACAGGGCGCTCGGGCGCGTGCAGCGCCTTTTCCAGCGCTTCGAGTTCGTCCTGCATGGCGCGCCCGGCATAAACCGGCATGAGATGACCAATCGCCTCGACCGAAGCGTGCGCGCGGTGCGCAACCGAGAAGGCGTCATCGACATAGAGATCACCGAGGCGCGCGAGCTTGCAGGCAAAGTCGCGGTCGTTTTTTTCCTCGCCTTTGTGAAAGCGTAGATTTTCGAGGCAAAGAATGTCGCCCGGCTTCATGGCCGCGACCGCTTTTTCGGCGACGGCGCCGATGCAATCCTCCGCGAACGCGATCGGCCGTCCGATGATGTGGGCGACCGCGCCAACGACCGGTTTCAGCGATTCGCGCGGATCGGGACCTTTCGGGCGGCCATAGTGCGACAGCACGATGACCTTGCCGCCCTTGTCGGCGATTTCCGTGATGGTCGGAGTGCTGCGCTCGATGCGGGATACGTCGGCCACTTCGCCGTCCTGCATCGGCACGTTGAAATCGACGCGCACCAGGACGCGCTTCCCTCGAACCTCGGCGTCGTCGATGGTGCGGAATGACTTCATGGATACGCGAGACAGGTGCGGAACGTTTCGATGCGTTCAGGAGAGCTTGCCCATCGCCACCGCGGTGTCGATCATGCGGTTGGAGAAGCCCCACTCATTGTCGTACCACGACATCACGCGCACCAGCGTGCCGTCCATCACCTTGGTCTGATCCATGTGAAAGACCGAGGAATGCGGGTCGTGGTTGAAATCGCTCGAGACGTTCGGCTCAGTGGTATAGCCGAGGATGCCCTTGAGCTGCTGCTCGGCCGCGCGCTTTACGGCCGAGTTGATCTCGTCCTTGCTGGTCGCGCGCTTGGCGACGAACTTGAAATCGATCACGGAGACGTTCGGCGTCGGCACGCGGATCGAGACGCCGTCGAGCCTGCCCGCGAGCTCAGGCAGAACGAGGCCGACCGCCTTCGCCGCGCCGGTCGACGTCGGGATCATGTTGATCGCGGCCGCGCGCGCCCGATAGAGGTCTTTGTGCACCTGGTCGAGCGACGGCTGATCGTTGGTGTAGGAATGCACCGTCGTCATGAAGCCCTTGTCGATGCCGACGACGTCATGGAGCACCTTGGCGACCGGCGCGAGACAGTTGGTCGTGCACGAAGCGTTGGAGACGACGGTGTGCGCCTTGTCGAGCTTGTCGTGATTGACGCCGTAGACGACGGTGAGATCGACGCCGTCGGCCGGCGCTGATACCAGCACGCGCTTGGCGCCGGCCTTCAGATGCGCCGACGCCTTCTCTTTCGACGTGAAGATGCCGGTGCATTCGAGCGCGACGTCGATGCCGAGCTCCTTCCACGGCAATTGCGTCGGGTCTTTGATGGCGGTGACTTTGATCGCGCCGTTGCCGACGCTGATGGTGTCGCCTTTGACCGTCACCTCGCCGGGAAAGCGGCCGTGCACGGAGTCGAAGCGCAAGAGATGGGCATTGGTCTCAACCGGGGCGAGATCGTTGATGGCGATGACTTCGATGTCGTCGCGTTCGGCTTCAACGATGGCGCGCAATACATTGCGGCCGATGCGACCGAACCCATTGATGGCAACTCGCACGGACATTCCCGGTCTCCTTCAATGCCGCGCCCGCCAGCGGCAGGAGGGGACAGCGCGGCACCGCGTATCTATGTCCTTTTAGCCGGATATCTATGACTTTCTCAATCGTGCCAATGCCGCTTCGGCGACCTTTTCGGCCGTCAATCCGAAATGATGGTAAAGGTCCTTATAGGGCGCGCTGGCGCCAAATCCCGTCATGCCGATGAAGGCTCCGTCCGAGCCGATGATGGCGTCCCAGCCCTGACGGATGCCGGCTTCGACCGCAACATTAACGCTTGCGGTGCCGATCACGGCAGCGCGCTTGGCTTGCGGCGCCGCGAACAACAGTTCGAAGCACGGGACCGAGACCACGCGTGCGGAGACGCGGCGTTCGGCAAGCAGCGTCTTTGCGGCAACTGCGATCGCCACCTCCGAACCGGTGGCGAAGAGCGACACAGCCGCCGCGTCATCCTCCGCCGCGATCAACTCGTAGGCGCCGAGCGCGCAGCGATTGTGCTCGTCGAAGCCGTGGCGCAGTTGCGGCACGTTCTGCCGTGTGAGCGCCAGTATGCTGGGACCGGTCTTTGATTCCAGCGCGAGCTGCCAGCACTCCATTGTCTCGACCGCATCGCACGGCCGGAACACTTTCAGGTTCGGGATGGCCCGCAGCGCCGCGAGCTGCTCGACCGGCTGATGGGTGGGTCCGTCTTCGCCGAGCCCGATCGAGTCATGCGTCATGACGTGGATGACGCGCTGGCCCATCAGCGCCGCGAGCCGGATCGCGGGCCGGCAATAGTCCGAGAACACCAGGAAGGTCCCCGAATACGGAATGATGCCGCCATGCAGCGCCATGCCGTTCATCGCGGCAGCCATGCCGTGCTCGCGCACGCCGTAATGGATGAAGCGGCCCGAATAGTCCAGCGCGCTCATCGCCTTCATGGTCTTGGTGCGCGTGTTGTTCGAACCGGTGAGATCGGCCGAGCCGCCGACCAGTTCGGGCAGCGCCGGCACCAGCGCCTCGAGCGCGAACTCGGACGCCGAACGGGTGGCGATTTCCTTCGGCGCTTGCGCAAGCTTGTCCTTCACGCTTCGCACCGCGGCGCCAAGCTTGTCGGTAAGGTCGCCGCGGATGCGCCGCTCGAACTCGGCGCGCTGCGGCGGATCGAGCGCGGCGAGACGCATTTCCCAGGCAAGCCGCGCCGGTCGCCCGCGTTTGCCCGCCGCGAGCCACGGCTCGCGGATCGATGCCGGCACCTCGAAAGGCGGATCGCTCCAGCCGAGCTTTGCGCGCGCCGCCGCAATCTCTTCGGCGCCGAGCGGCGAGCCATGACTCTTTTCGGTGCCGCCCTTGTTCGGCGCGCCGAAGCCGATCGTGGTGCGGCAGGCGATCAGCGACGGCCGATCGGATTTTTTCGCGGCTTCGATCGCCGCCGCGATCGCTTCCGGGTCATGGCCGTCGATACGCGTTGCCGCCCAGCCGGCGGCCTCGAAACGCTTCACCTGATCGACGGAATCGGCGAGCGCCAGCGGACCGTCGATCGAGATGCCATTGTCGTCGAACAGCACGATGAGTTTTTTCAGCTTCAAGTGCCCGGCGAGCGCGATCGCTTCCTGGCTGATGCCTTCCATCAGATCGCCATCGGAGGCGAGCACATAGGTCGAATGATCGACGATGTTGCTGCCGAAGAGAGCGGCGAGATGGCGCTCGGCGATGGCCATGCCGACGGCATTGGCGAGACCCTGGCCGAGCGGGCCGGTGGTGGTCTCGACGCCGGGCGTGTGCCCGTACTCCGGATGGCC
>DATJYT010000193.1:0-3434 GCA_035499475.1 Xanthobacteraceae bacterium
GGGTCCTCGGCGAGTTCCTCGGTGAGGGCCACCGTCAGCATCACGCCGGGCGAGTAACGGGCAAAGGCCTCGTCGTAGGCGATCTTCCAGAACCAGGCCGTATCGACGCTGCGCAGCGTGATCGCGGCTGCAATCGGCCGATCGTCAAAATAGAGCCGGCTGACAGCGGCCTTATCCTCGGCGGCGAGGCCGCCGAGCGCCGCTGCCACGAATCGTTTGACGTCCTTGCGACCGGCGGCGGCTGTGCCCGCCCTGCCCTTCCATCCGCTTGCCTCGAGCGCGAAGAATTCATCAAGCGCCGCAGCAACGTCGTCAGGTTCTCGCCGCGTGGTGAACAGCGTCGCGCCCGCTTCGCTGAGGCGACGGCCGAGGCGGCGCAAATCCTTGCGTTTGCGGGCGCCGAGCGCCCATTCGACATAGGTCGAGCGATCGCCTCGCGGCACAAGCTGCGCCCGGCTGTGACGGCTGAAATCGGCGGTCAGCATTTCCGCCCGCCGCAGAATAGCGCCGAGCGCGAGCGCGAACGGTCCTTCGGATGACAGGTACGGCAACAGCAGTAGCGCCGGTGCATGGTCGGCGAGATGCGCAAGCCAAGCCGCAATCACCGGCTCCGCCGCTTCGCGCTCGACTAGCGGCGTGCCGAGCGGAGCATAGGGATGGGTCCAGCCGACCAGGACCGGCAGCTTGTAACCGTAACGGCGCCTTTCGACGCGCGCCGGGAAGAATCCGAGCAACTTTCGCGGCAGCGTTCCCGACCACACCAGCACCGCACCGACATCGCGGCCGAACACGCGGGCGGCTTCGAGCGCGAAGGCCGGCTCATAGAAGACGTTGGGCTCGAGCGCGCGGCCGGCGAGTTCACGCCACTCTTCCACGATCGGTTCAAGTTCTTCGAGCTTCGTCCACTCGACAGAGAAAGATCTGGGCGCATAGCGCTCGGCGACGACGGCGCGGCGTGCACTGGTGATAGCCGAGACGGCGCGATCAAGCACGACACCACGGGCGAGATCGGCTGAAGAGACGACCGCCATGCCCGTCTCAACTAAACTGAAGTCGATCGACCACCGCCTGCCGGGAAGTACGCCAGCGCGAATGTGACGCGTGCTCGGAGCCGATCGACACCACAACAACCTCGACGCTGCCACGAACTGGGCCGCTGGCGCGTCACCTTCTTTAGCAACGAAGCGTTAAGAATCGGTTGGACGAAATTAACAATTGCGGGAGTTCGGGAACCGGGTCAGGCCGGCATCGCCTCGGCGAGTCCGGCAAGCGCCGCCGCAACGACACGCCGCTCCTCGATGGTCAGCGCACGCTGCGGCAAGACCGGAGCGCCGACATCGTAGCCTTGCAATTCGAGCGCGGCCTTGATGCAGGCTGCGAGATTGAACCGGGCGAAAATCTCATTGATCCGCCAAAGCTTGCGTTGCAACGCCATGGCCTGCGGCCAACGCCCGGCGCGGCACAATTCATACAATTCGACGCTTTGGCGCGGAATGACGCAAGCCGGCCCCGCCATCCAGCCGACGCCGCCGATCAGCATGACGCAGCCAGGGATGTGCGCAGACGCCGAAAACACCTTGAGCCGCTCGCAGCGATTCATGATCGAAAGCAGCCGCCCGGTATTGGTTGAGGCATCCTTGATGTAGCGGATGCGCGGATGCTCGGCGAGCCGCGCGATCACATCGAGCGACAGATCGTTGCGCTGAAATTGCGGGTTGGTATAGAGCACGACCGGCAGATCGATCGCGTCTGCAATGGCGCGGAAGTAGGCCTCGACTTGCGCGTCGCCGAGGGGGAAATAGGATTCCAGGATCGCCAGAATGCCGTCGGCGCCGAGTTCCTGATAGCGCCGGGCTTGCGCGGCCGCATCTGCGGTCGAGGTCGCGGCGACACCCGCGACCACGGGAACGCGACCTGCCGCCGCCTCGATCGTCGCGCGCACCACCTCGGCGCGCTGGTCATTGTTCAGATAGGCAAACTCGCCAGTCGAGCCGAGCGGCGTAAGGCCATGCACGCCGGCTGCGACAAGATCGCCGGCAAGGCGGCCAAGCACGGCGGTCTTGATCCGGCCGGCCTCATCGACCGGCGAGACGAGATACGGAAAGACGCCGTGAAAGTCCGCCATGGCGCGCCGCGCTGCTGTCTCAGTCGAGCGTCAGCTTGTCGAGCCGCCAGCTCAGCTCCTCGGCGGCATAGACCGTATGCTCGTCGGGACACGCGATACCGTGGACCCAATCGAACATGCCGGGCACGCGGCCGAACTTGCCCATGACGCCGAGCACCTTGCCGTCCAAGGCGACCTTGTAGATGTGTCCGACGCTGCCGACGAACATCACCTGGTTCGGCCCGGGCGTGATACAGATCGACCACGGCGGGCCGCCGATGCGGAATTCCTGCCTGAAGGCGCCGTCGCCGTCGAACACCTGGATGCGGCCATTGGCGCGATCGGCAACGTAGAGGTTGCCTTGGGCGTCGCTGACAATGCTATGCGGCGTGTTGAAATCGCCCGGCCCGGTGCCGCGCTCACCCCAGTGCTTCACCAGATTGCCGTTCTGGTCGAATTTCACGATCCGCGAGTTGCCGTAACCGTCGGAGACGAAAATGCTGCCGTCGGCGCCCCAGGTCACGTCGGTCGGCTGGTAGAAACTCGACGGCATCGGGATGGCGTGCTCGATGACGTGAGTTTTCCAGGTCCACGGCTCGTCGCGCCGCCCGAGCACCATGGCGATGCGGCGCTGCTTGTCGAACTCGACCACGAGATTAGCCGCGGCGTCGATGTACCAAAGGTCATCATTCGCATCGACACGGAGCTGATGCGGACCTTCGAACAGCGGGAAGCCGTCGGCGATCGCGCGGATGAAGGCGCCGTCCTTGTCGAATTCCATGATCGGCCGCGGGCCGCGGTTGACCACGAAGATGTGGCCTTGCGAATTGAGCGCGACGCCGACGACCTCAGCCATGTAGACGTTGTCGGGCAGCTTCAGGAAGTTCTCGGCGACATGAAACGACAATTGCGGCGGCCCCGCTTTGGCGTCCTGGGCCAATCCCGGCGTTGCCAGCCCCGAAGCGAAAAGGATGCCGATTGCGGCGCACTTCCATGTCATCATTGTCTTTCCTCCGCGCATGCCCGCGCCGTTCTGTTGTAATGAGACGAAGGTTGTCAGTGGTCCGGCTTGCGCCGCGCCATGGCGTCGGTCCAGACCTTGGCGCGATCGTCGTCGAAGACAAGCGCGGGGTCCTCGGCCATGCTGTACCACGCGCCGCGCGCGATTTCGTCGTCAAGCTGCGACGCCGCCCAACCTGCATAGCCGAACGCGACCAGGCTTTTGCGCGGACCCTTGCCAAGCGCGATATCGCGCAGAATCTCCGGCGCGGCGCTGAGCGCGACACGGCCGTCGATGTCGATGGTGTCGTTGACATGGTATTCGGCGCTG
>DATJYT010000194.1:0-9590 GCA_035499475.1 Xanthobacteraceae bacterium
TCGTTTGCCGAATTGAGCGCGGCCGCGGCGACGCCGTAGCCTTGCAACTGCGCTACCTGATTGCGCATCAGTGCGATCAGCGGCGACACCACGATGGTAAGCCCGTCGCGCAGCAGCGCCGGAAGCTGGTAGCACAGTGACTTGCCGCTTCCCGTCGGCATCACCGCCAGCACGTCACGGCCGCTCAGAATGGCCTCGACGATTTCGGCCTGGCCGGGCCGGAATTCATCAAATCCGAATGTCGCCCGGAGGCTTCGCTGCGCCGTCGCGAGGTTCGACATCGCCGCTCCGTAGGGAAGATTCAGTCAGTTTATGTTCTACATTTGTTCCTGGAACGCCGCAAGGATCAAAGCGGCCTTGCACCCCGTTCCTTGCGCCGCCGCGCCTGCTGATGCAGGTTGCCCGCCCCAACGATCGCCTGCCTCATGATCCCTGCCGGGAATTCTGGCGCCGACCTAACGGTCGGCCGCCTCAGCCAACTCATGTTTCTGCTCTGGCTCGCCGGAGTGGCCATGCGCATGACCATTCTGGCCATGCCGCCGGTCATACCGCTTGTGCACAGGGAACTCCATCTCTCCGAGACGCAGGTGGGTCTTCTGGTCGGCCTGCCGCTCGCGGTGTTCGCCATCGCCGCGGTGCCGGGCTCGCTCCTGATCGCGCGCATCGGCGCCAAGCTCGCCGTGATCGTCGGCATGGTGATCGCCGCCGTCGCCGGTGGCGCCCGCGGCGCCGCAGTCGACGTGTGGACGCTTTATGCGGCCGCCATCGCAACTGGCTTCGGCATTGCCATCATGCAGCCCGGGATGCCGACATTGGTACGCGAGTGGCTGCCGAGCCGGATGGCGCTTGGCACCATTTCTTATTCCGCCGGCATGCTGATGGGCGCGAGCCTCGCGCCGATCCTGACCATCCCGTTCGTGCTGCCCCTCGCCGGCGGCTCGTGGCGGCTCGATCTCGTGCTGTGGGCGGTGCCCGCATTGCTGATCGCGCCGGTGTTTCTTCTCTTCAGCCCGAAAGCGGACGAGCGGCACGCCACTGCGAAGACGGCCGGCGGACGATGGTGGCCGGATTGGCGCGATCCGCTGATCTGGCTGCTCGGCATTTCGCTCGGTAGCAACAACAGCGCCTATTTCTCGACCAACGCCTTTCTCGGCGACTACCTCGCCAGCGAAGGAAAATCGGAGCTGCTCGGCCCCGCGCTGGCTTGGCTGAATGGCTTCCAGATCGTCGCCCTGGTCATATTGTTTGCGATGTCGGAGCGATTTCAGCGGCGCGCCTGGCCGTTCCTGATTTTCGGCCCGATTTTGCTCGCATCCTTCATCGGCATGATCACAGTTCCGACGACGCTGGGCATCATCGCCTGCGCCGCGCTGATCGGCTTCACGACCGCGATCACCTTGACGGCAACGCTCGCGCTACCGCCACTGCTTGCCGCGCCGGCGGATGTCCCGCGCACCGCCGCCGGCATGTTCACCATCAGCTACACCACCGCGATAATCGTGCCGACCGTCAGCGGCGCGTTGTGGGATTACACCGGGCGGCCCTGGACCGCGTTCGTGCCGTTATGTATCTGCGCCGTGATCCTCACCGTGCTCGGCGTCGTGACGGCACGCCATCGACCCGCAGCGGAAAACTTGCTGCGCCAATGATGTCACTTTGGCACGGCTGCAACCAAAAGGCATAGTTCCGCAATGACAAAACGAGCGAAGAAATCCGCGCCGCGCAGCAAACCGCGAAAAGGGCCGATGCTGCCGAGCGACCGCATCGCCTATTCGCCGATCTCACAGCGGGAACCGCTCAAGCTGCCGGACGGCAGACGCATGGCGGTGTGGGTGATCGTCAACGTGGAGGAATGGGATGCGACGCAGCCGATGCCGCGCACGGTGTTGACGCCGCCGGCCGGCGGCTCGCCGATGCCCGACGTGCCCAACTGGGCCTGGCACGAATACGGCAACCGGGTCGGCTTCTGGCGATTCATCAAAGTGTTCGACGAGTTCTCGATACCGGGCGTACTTGCCATCAACGGCTCGGCGATTGCCGCCTATCCGGAGATCGTGGATGCCGCCAGGGAACGCAAGTGGGAATTCATCGGCCACGGCTTCACCCAGCGCAACATGCAGAAGGTGCCGAACGAGCGCGCCGACATCCGCAAGACACGGGAGGTCATCGCCAAGGCAACCGGCAAACCGCCCCGCGGCTGGCTCGGCCCCGGCCTCACCGAGACGTGGGAGACACCCGACCTGCTGATCGAGGAAGGCTACGACTATGTCGCCGATTGGGTGCTCGACGATCAACCGGTGTGGCTCAAGACCAGGACCAAGCCAATCGTCAACCTGCCCTACACGCAGGAATGCAACGACGTCGCCATGATGCTGATCCAGCATCATCCGGCGTCGGAATATTACGACCGTGGGATCGAGCAGTTCGAGCAGATTTATGCGGACGCGGCCGGTTCGGCGCGCATCATGGCGCTGGTTGTCCACCCCTACATCATGGGCGCGCCGCACCGGCTGAAATATTTCCGCCGCGTGATCGAGGTCATTCGCAAGAAGCAGGATGTGCTGTTCTGGACCGGCGAACAGATTCTCGACTGGTTTCTTCGCGTCGGGCCGAAGGCTCCGTGACCAATCCCGACAGCCCGCAAAGGCCGGCGGACGCCGCCGCGCAGGCGAAGCTGATGCTCGTTCTGCTGTGCTGCGTCTGGGGAACCGCGTGGCCGATCATGAAGATCGCGCTCGAGCAGATTCCTCCGTTCGGTATGCGCGCGGCAAGCGCCGGACTCGGCGCAGTGGCGCTCTATATCCTCTGCCGCCTCACCGGTTGCAGCCTGCGGATCAACACCGCAAAGGCCTGGGCGCATATTGTCACCGCCTCGATGCTCAACATCGTTGGCTTCAGCATCTTTACCGCCTTTGCGCAACTCGCGACTGCAACGTCGCGGGTCACGATCCTGGCCTATACGTTGCCGATATGGTCGGTGTTGCTGCTGTGGCTCTTCCTCGGCGAGCGGCCGACCCTTACACAAACACTCGCGCTCGGCCTCTGCGCCGCGGGCCTCGGCATCCTCGTTTATCCGCTGGCCGCGACCGGCGTTCCGGTGGGCATCCTATTCGCCGTCGGCGCCGCGATAAGCTGGGCGGCCGGCACGGTCTATTTGCAATGGGCACACATCAAAGCGGATCCGACGGTCGTCGCCTGCTGGCAGGTCATCATCGCGTTCTTCGTCATCGCGGCCTGCACCTTGTTTTTTGAAGGCCGCCTAGACTTGAGCCGCGCCCATGCCAGCGGACTGATCGCCACGCTGTTCGTCGGCCTGGTCAGCAACGGGTTCGCCTATGGTCTTTGGTTCACCATCATCCGCCGGCTGCCGGCGATGACGGCATCGCTCGGCGTCCTCGGCAGCCCGGTGATCGGCATCGCGGCCTCTATGCTCATTCTGGGTGAACGGCCGACCGCTACTGATTTTGTAGGATTTGCCTTGATCTTCGCCGCGTCCGCTTGCGTGCTGTTGACGCGACAGGCGCCCGCCGAAGCTACCCCTTGATGCCTTGGGCCAAGACCGCTACGCGCCCGACCATCGCGCTTTGCGGATCGGTGAGCGGATCGAGCGCGGTAAAGTGATTGGCGCCGGCGATTTCCTCGTAGCGTGTGTGTGCTTTCTCCCGCCAAGTGTCTGCAATCATCCGGCTCTGGCGCTTGAACTCGCTCGATTCGGCTCCGCCAACGACGGCATCGAAGACGCGCCCGGGCGCGATCGGCCAGAATACCGGTGAGACGCCGCGCACGTCCTCGGCATCAAGCCGCAGGTCCTGGTTCATGCTGACGCCGAGCAGCGGGGTGAGATCGAACACGCCGGAGATCGAATAGCCGGCGGGCACCAGATCGGCCGGCGCTTTCGGATAGAGCGAGACCCAGTCCGTCGCCACCATAGCGGCGGCAAGATGGCCGCCGGCCGAGTGTCCGCTGACCAGCATGCGCCGGCCGAGTCGTTGCCAGAGGAAGATGCAAGCACGGCGCGTCTGCTCGATGATGTCGGCTATGCCGACCGTCGGACACAGATCGTAGCCGGTGACTGCGACACTGACGCCATGCGCATTCAGGCCGCGCGCCATATGGCTGAACATGGAGGGATCGAGCGAACGCCAATAACCGCCGTGAACAAAGACGGCAAGCGGCGCACCGCCGCCTGACTGCGGATGGAACAGATCCATCATCTGCCGCGGCGTGTCACCAAACGACACGCCGAGTTCGGCGCGGCCGGCTTTCAACATGTCGGCGCGATAAAGCTCCGCGTCGCGCGCCCAACGGGCAAAAATCTGCTCGTGATCGGGCACGCGAGCGCGATTGTTGTACTCAACCTCGTAGTCGATGGCCGCCATCGGTTGCTCCTACGATTTTTCGACGCGACATTGCGGCATGCTCGGCATGCTGGCAAGTTGCCTCACGCCTCTGCTAGGGGAAGCCATGAAAGTCGACGGCAAGGCAATGCGCAGCATCTGGCTTGAGCCGGACGGCTGGTCAGTCGGCGTGATCGATCAGACCAAGCTGCCACATCGCTTCGAGACGGCGCGGCTTACGACGCTCGAAGACGCCACGCACGCGATCCGCGCCATGCAGATCCGCGGCGCGCCGCTGATCGGTGCAACCGCGGCCTATGGCATCTGTCTCGCGCTGCGCGGCGACGCATCCGACGAATCCCTCGACCGCGCCTACGCGGCTCTGATCGCCACGCGCCCCACGGCGATCAATCTCAAATGGGCGCTTGAGGAGATGAAGGCGGCAGTGCGCAACCGGCCGCGCGCCGAGCGCACCGCCGCAGCCTACCGGCGCGCCGCGGAGATTAGCGCTGAGGACATTGCGATCAACACCGCCATTGGGCGCAACGGGCTCCCGCTGATCGAGGCGATCGCGGCGCGGAAGAAGAGGGGTGAACGAGTCAACGTTCTGACCCATTGCAACGCCGGCTGGCTTGCTGCCGTCGATGTCGGCACCGCGACGGCGCCCATCTATACGGCGCATGACAAAGGCGTGTCTGTTCACGTCTTCGCCGACGAAACACGGCCGCGCAACCAGGGTGCCTCGCTCACGGCCTGGGAACTCGGCCACCACGGCGTGCCGCACACGGTGATCACCGACAACACCGGCGGCCATTTGATGCAGCATGGCATGGTTGATCTGGTGATCGTCGGCACCGACCGCGTCGCCGCCAACGGCGATGTCTGCAACAAGATCGGCACCTATCTGAAAGCGCTCGCCGCCAAAGATAATAATGTGCCTTTCTATGTGGCGCTGCCGTCGCCGACGATCGATTTCACGGTGTCCGACGGTGTCGCCGAAATTCCGATCGAGGAACGCAGCGCTGAAGAGGTCGCGACCATAACGGGCCGCGCGGCCGACGGCCGCATCGAGACCGTTCGCGTCGTGCCGGACGGTTCACCGGTCGCGAATTATGGATTCGACGTGACGCCGGCGCGGCTGGTGACCGGCTTGATCACCGAGCGCGGCGTTATCGCGGCATCACGCGTGGCGCTGGCCGGGGCTTTTCCGGACCGCGCCGGCGGTGCAAAATGAGCCCTTGGCCGGCGTTTGTTTCCTGGGAGTGCGTGGCGTGCGTAAACTGGCGTGCCGTCCGCTATCGAGTTTGCCGCTGCCCGGAATCCTGACCATGAGCCTCAACTCGTTGGCGGCCGCTCTGCCCGTGGATGGCCGGCAATCGCAGACGGCGCTCGCGATCGCCCGCGGCACCGCACGTTACCTGCATGCGCTCGGCTATTGCGTCCTCAGCGAGTTGTCGCTGCCGTCGGGACGGCGCGCCGATCTGGTTGGGCTCGGCGGCGATGGCGAGATCGTAATTGTGGAGATTAAGTCTTCGATCGCCGATTTTCGCGCCGACCAGAAATGGAACGAATACCGCCAGCACTGCGACCGCTTGTTCTTCGCAACCATCGCCGATGTGCCGTCCGAGATATTTCCCGCCGATGCCGGACTCATCGTCGCGGACGCCTTCGGCGCAGCGATTGTGAGCGAAGCGCCGCAACATCGGCTCGCGGCGGCGACGCGCAGGACGGTGATGTTGCGCTTCGCGCATGCGGCAGCGCTGCGCTTGCAGGCGCTTGCCGATCCGCAAGGACCCTATGCGACGGAATTCTGATCGGATCAGACGCTGGCGCGCCGTCTCGATTACTTCGGTGCCCGCTTGGCGAGAATGCGCTGCAGCGTACGGCGATGCATGTTCAGCCGGCGCGCGGTCTCGGAAACGTTGCGGCCGCACAACTCATAGATGCGCTGGATGTGCTCCCAGCGCACCCGATCGGCCGACATGGGATTTTCCGGTGGCTCGATCTTTCGGTTGTCCAGCGCCAACAGCGCCGCGGCTACGTCGTCGGCATCGACCGGCTTGGCGAGGTAATCGACGGCGCCGAGTTTCACGGCATTCACGGCGGTCGCGATATTGCCGTAGCCCGTAAGGATGATGGCGCGTGCTTCGGGGCGGCGCTTTTTCATCGCCGATATGACATCAAGGCCATTGCCGTCGCCGAGCCGCATATCGACCACCGCGAAGGCAGGCGCGCCCTTCTCCACCTGGAGCAGGCCGTCGGCGACCGATTCGGCGGTGGTGACGACAAAGCCGCGGCCTTCCATGGCGCGGGCGAGACGTTGCAGGAACGATTTGTCGTCTTCGACGATCAGCAGCGAACGCTCGTTCGGAACTGGACCGGCGGCTGCGGCGGTCATTGCATTGGCCATGGCAATCCTACTCCGTCAAATCGACCGCACGCCCCTATGCGACATTAACATCCGCTGCGGCCTTTTTCTGCTCCGCAGTAAAATTGGGTAAACAGGCCGGGCCGGCCCATTACAACTAGGAGACGCGGGCGGCCGGCTCAAGAGGGGCGGATACGACCGGCCGCTCAAAATCAGCCCTGCTCCAAGTGACCGTAACCGTGGCGCCATGCATCGGAGGGGCCTGGTTGGTGAGCGAGAGCTTGGCCCCCGAGCGTTCCAGCAGCGTTTTGGCGATGAAAAAGCCGAGGCCGAGCCCCAACGCCGCGTCGTCTTCCGCGCCGCGCGGGCCGGGCCGCCGATGGGTCACGTAGGGAGCGCCGATACGGTCCACGACTTCGGGGGCAAAGCCCGGGCCGTCGTCGCTGATGGTGATGCTGACTTCGTCGCTCGTCCAATCGGCAAAAATCTCGACGCGCTTGTGGGCGAAATCGACCGCATTCTCGATCAGATTGCCGAGACCATAGCGAATGGCGGGATTGCGCGCGCCGTGAGGTTCGGCGGCCCGATCGGGCGGCAACGTCACGCCGATCGCAACGCCAAAATTGCGGTGCGGCGCCGCCGCTTCGTCGATCAAGGCCGCGAGCGGCAGCCGGTCGAACGGCTCGCCCGTTGGGAGTTCTGTGATTTTCGCCAGGATTTCGCGGCAGCGCTGCGCCTGCTCGCGCAGCAATTTGACGTCATCGGCATAGGGTGACTTTGAATCGAGGGCCCGCTCGATTTCGCGGATGACGACCGTAATCGTGGAAAGCGGAGTCCCGAGTTCGTGCGCCGCCGCGGCCGCGAGACCATCGAGCTGAGACAGATGCTGCTCGCGCGCCAGCACCAGCTCGGTGGCGGCGAGCGCATCGGAAAGCTGGCGCGCCTCTTCCGACACTTGCCATGTGTAGACGCCGATATAGCCGATCGCCAGCAGGATCGAGAGCCAGACTCCGACCATGTAGATTTCCGGCAGTTCAAGCGGATCCTCACTGTCCCACGGCAGGTCATAGTGAAAAAACACCAGCACTGTCGCGCACAGCATGGCGAAGGTGCCGATCAGCAGCGTCATACGCGGCGGCAGCGCGGTCGCGGAGATCAACACCGGACCAAGCAGCAGAAACGAGAACGGATTTTCGAGACCGCCGGTCAGGTAGAGGAGGGCCGCAAGTTCGGCAATGTCGAAACCCAAGAGCCATGCGGCGCGATCAGGCTCGAGCCATTGCATCTGTCGGAAACCGACGCGCAACGCCACGTTGAGCAGCGCGGAAAGCGCGATGACCGCAAGGCTGGCCCAGATCGGAACCTCGAATTCGAGGCCGAAATGCACCACCAGCACAGCGGCCAACTGACCGAAGACTGCGAGCCAACGCAGGCGAACCAGCGTATCCAGCCGAACATTGCGCGGCCGATCGTCAATGCGTTGCAGACCCAGCATGCACCCCAATGTAACGATTGGCCCCCGCAAACCCAACCGGCCATATGACCGGTCGGGCAACCGGGCAGGTAGTGCTGGCGCCCGAGGCGATGATGCGCAAAAATAGCGTCAAGCAAATCCTGGCAGGGAGCAACTACGATGCCCTACGAGCTCGATCAGTTTATAGCGGATTGTCATTCCATTCTTGCACGAGACGGAGGTCCCAAGGGCCGCGAAGAAGTGCGCGTACGTCTCGAACGCTTGCTGAGCAACCCGGATTTCATCCGCAAGCAGGAGGAAACACCGCGCGGGCTGCATGTCCTTTACGAGGACAAGGACCTCGGTTTTCAGGTCCTCGCCCACATCAATGACAAGGCGCGCGTCTCGCCGCCGCATGATCACGGCGCCTCTTGGGCGATCTATGGGCAAGCCACCCATTACACGGACATGATCGAGTGGGAACGCGAGGACAACGGCGGCGACCCCAAGCACGCCAAGCTCAAGCCGGTGAAGAAGTACCGACTCACCCCCGGACATGCCGGCATCTACCAGGACGGCAAGATCCATTCGATCGACTACCCCGATAATGCCCGCTTCGTGCGCGTGACTGGGACCAATCTCGACCGCATCGATCGTGTGCGCTTCGACCTCAAGACCGGCGAAGTGCATCGCATGACACCGCAGCAGGCGACGTAACAGACGCCGGTGAGCCACTCCTTGGTCAATCCCGCTCAGTTGCGGGTCATGCTAGGCGACGGGTGCGAACTCGCCCTCGTCGACGTGCGCGAGGAACTGATTTTTTCGCAGCGTCATCTGCTGCCGGCGCGCTCGATTCCCTTGAGCCGCTTCGAATTGAAATTCGCGCAGCTCGTGCCGCGGCGCGGAACACGTGTCGTGCTGTGCGACGACAATGATGGCCTCGCCAGGCGTGCGGCGGCGATCCTTGCGCGGAACGGCTACGCCAACGTATCCATTCTCGACGGCGGCGTTGCCGGCTGGGAGGCGGCGGGCTTCGAGCTGTTTTCCGGCGTCAATGTTCCGAGCAAGGCGTTCGGCGAGTTCGTCGAGCACGGCAGCCACACGCCGAGCATCGCGGCGGACGAACTCGAGACACTGCTGCGCCAGCGCGCCGATCTTGTCGTGCTCGACAGCCGTCCGTTCGATGAATATTCGCGCGTTTCGATCCCGACCGCTACCAATGTGCCGGGCGCCGAGCTTGTGCTGCGGGTGCGCGACTTGGCGCCCTCGCCGGACACCTTGGTCGTGGTCAATTGCGCCGGCCGCACCCGCAGTATCATCGGCGCGCAGTCGCTCATCAATGCCGGCTTGCCGAACAAAGTCGTGGCATTGCGCAACGGCACGATGGGATGGAGCCTTGCCGGCTTCGGCTGCGAGAGCGGCAAGGATCGCC
>DATJYT010000195.1:0-2617 GCA_035499475.1 Xanthobacteraceae bacterium
TCGGCGGCGGCCGCGTAGGTTTCCTGCAAGAATCCGAGCAGCAGCGCGTCGGGATCGCTGGCTTGGCGCACTGCATCGTACGGCAAGATGAATTGCCCGAGGTCCTTGTTGTAGGTCGCCTCGCTCGTGCGCAGGCGCGTGTCGCCGTAGCCTTCCGGCTCCGGATAGGCATAGACGTAGAATGCCGCATAGCCGAAGCCGCCGTTGCCGGGCCAGAAGCCGCAGCTTGAACATTCGTGCGAATAGGCTTCCGCCATCACCCAGTTTCCGACATGGGGCGTGACGCCTTTCGGCGGCGGCGCGGTGCGGCCGGAGAAGCGCGTCACCGCGAGATCGAAGCTGCCCCAGAAAAAATGCACCGGACTCACTTTGCCGATGAACCGGGCGCGGAATTCGGTCATAACCCGATTGGCCTCGACCAGCGCACGCCAGAACTTTTGCGCATAGACCGGATCGTATTGCGCATGCGAGCGGTCCTGCTCGAACGGTATCGCGTTCTCGATCTCGCAGGGCATGGTCCGGATGCGCACGTCGATGCCGAGACGGCGCAGGCGCTCCATGAATTCAGCGTAGAAGTCTGCGACCGCCATCGGTTTGAGCGCAAATTTTTCGACGCGGCAGTCGCTGGTTTCAATGACAAGCTGGTGATTGGCAAAATCGAAGATGATGTCGAATGTGCCGGCCGCATAAGGCATGGCTGGCGCCGCGAGGCCGCGCGCTGTCACCAGAAAGGTCGCGTTCCACCAGTGGTTGATGAGCGGCGTTGTCGCAATGCGCACCTTGCCAACGATCTGCGTCCATAGCTGCAGCGTGTCGCAGGTCTCGCTCCACGCCGAAAGCGGCAGGTCGGGCCACAAGGAATTGCTCATCGCGAAGCCTCGTGATGTAGGGTGGGTAAAATCGTCGCCAAAGCGTTACCCCGTAGGCATTGCGCTGAACGATTTTGCCCACGCGGCTCGGCTGAGAATGCGCAAAGGCCGCCCTACAGTTTCATCAGATGCCCGAATTTCTCCAGCGCGATGCGGCGCTCTTCGGACGAGGGCATGTTGACGGCCGGGAATTTGTCGCGCCAGTGGTAAGGCCGGCAGGCGTCGATCACGGCGCGGCTGTTGGTGAAGTCGCCCACCGCCCGGCGCTCGGGCTCGATGCGCGGATCGAGCGGCGTCGACCAGGCGCCGCGGATGATGTCGATCGAGGTCGCGGGATCCGAGCGCGTGATCAGCGCCCAGATCACCTCCTCCAGGTTTGACACGTCGATATCGTCATCGACGACGATGACATAGCGCCCGCAATAGGCGCCGACGTGGCACTGTGATGCCATGTGGCCGGCTTGTTTGGCATGGCCGGGATAGCGCTGCTTGACGGCGACGGCGAGAAAGAGCCGCGTATTGCCGACTTCGTGCGCCCAGGCCGCGGTGATGCCGGGCACGCCCGCTTTTTCGATGTTCTCGCGCAACAACGCGGAGCGGACGATGGCGCGGTAGCGGCAAATCTCATCCGGCGGGCGCTGTGGCACGCAGCCGAGCAGGATCGGCTCGTTGCGATGATAGACAGCCTTGACGTCGATCACCGGTTCGGGCCGCAGGTCGCTCGCGTAATAGCCGGTCCATTCGCCGAACGGGCCTTCGACGCGCTCGTTGCCGGGCTCGACGAAGCCTTCGATCACGATCTCGGCGTTGGCGGGGATCGGCAGGCCGGTAACGGGGCCCTTGATGACCTCGACCGGCTGGCCGCGCATGCCGCCGATCACTTCGAACTCGCTGACGCCGAACGGCACTTCGCTCGATCCCATGAGGAAGCTCATGGGATCGCCCCCGCACACGATGGCGACCGGCATGCGCTCGCCGCGCGAGCGGTACTTGTCGCGCATCACCCGGCCGTGCTTGCCCGGAGAAATGTAGAAGCCGAGCGTATTCGCGTCGTGGATCATCACCCGATAGGTGCCGCAATTGATCCAGCCGTCGTCGGGATCGCGCAATATGTTGTAGCAGCCGGTGCCGATGTAGCGGCCGCCATCCTGCGGATGCCATTGTGGCGCCGGAAACTTGGTGACGTCGATGGCGTCTCCGGTCATCACGTTTTGCATCACCGGGCCGGTCTCGACGAATTTCGGCGGGATTCGCTTAGTCATTGCGGCGTGATTGACGCGGAAGCTTTCGCTCAATTCGAGCTTCGACAGTTCGGTCGAGAATCCGAGCGTCATGTTCTTGCGCTTGCCGCCGAAGACGTTGATCAGGAGCCGACTGCCCTCGAGCGTACCGGGCACGTCCTTGAAGACGAAACAGGGCGAATCGTCGGAATGCGACGACATTTCGGCGACCATGCCGATGTCCTGCTGGTAGGACAGGCCGCTCACTTCCTTGACCTCGCCGAGCTTCTTGGCCTCTTCGAGCCATTGGCGCAGGTCGTGATAGGGCAGGAACGGCGCGGTATTGGAGCCCGCCGCGGGCGCGCCACCAGCGCCGAGCGAAGCCGAAGCAGGACCGGGCTTGAGATCAGCCTTGCCGTTTTGATTTGCCATTCGCGCCACCGTTCACGTTCTTCTGCTGCTCTGCACGATGTCGTTTGTGCGGTCCGATTGCGTTACGGAAGGCGGATTTCCTTCCAGTTGCCGGCG
>DATJYT010000196.1:0-4311 GCA_035499475.1 Xanthobacteraceae bacterium
AAAGTTCATGCTGGCGGCGAGCGACAGGTCGCGGTCGGAGAGGCGACTGCCGGCCTTCAGCAACACATCGCCCTCGCGGAAATCGACCCCGGCGGGGCGGACGTGGCGCCCGGGAGAGGCGGCTTCGGTGATCGTGATGATATTGCCGTCGACCACGGTGTCTTCCTGGATCACCACCGCGTCTGCGCCATCGGGGATCACGCCGCCGGTAAAGATCCGCGCCGTCTCGCCCGCACCAAGCGCGCGGTCGAAGGGACGGCCTGCCGCGACCTCGCCGATCACCTTGAGCCGCGCATTGACCTGCGCCGCATCGGACGCACGCACCGCATAGCCATCCATCGCCGACATCGCCTGCGGCGGTTGGGTGCGCTTTGCCGCGACGTCGCGCGCGAGCACGCGGTGATAGGCCGCATCGAGCGCAACCATCTCCTCGGGCAGCGGCGCGGCGCCATCGAGGATCGCGGCAAGAGCATCAGCAACCGACATCAGGGCCACGGCATGACTCCAAATTACATCCCGCCTTCTAGCCGAGACGAGGTACGGAGGCAAAAGGCGGTGCAAAACCGCGATCGAGCCGGGAACCTCGGGTCGCGACCTCTTCAACTGATTTGCCCGACAACTGCATCGGTTGAACGATTTTGGCCGTCCTCTCCACCCGCCACGCGCATTTCACGCGAAAAAGGCTTTCACGAAAAACAGAATTTTGTGTGACGGGTCAGTCGCTTGGATCGTCTCGCTCGCGCTGGCGAGAATTTCACTTCCGTTTTTCGGAAAAATATGATTGTCTGTCCGCCGTCCTGCCTCCGATAGAGGGGCGCCTCGCGATCGTCACGAGTGTTGGAGCGGGATGCGATGGACGCGATCATGTCGTCAGACGTGCGACATTGATACGCCTTCGCCGAAGCACCGGCAGGACGGGTACCAAGCCTGCCGAGCGGCTTTTGCGGAGGTTTTCGCGGACGACGAAGGCGTGTGGTCCTGGCGCCCCTTGGCTGGCGCCAAGTCTGCGGAAGATGATCCGCGGGCGACGGTGACTAACAAGTCACGGACACCGGGGAGAGCGCGCAGCAAGCGTTAACACCATCGCGCAGGGAATGTCGTGTGATGCGGCCTGACCTGTGGTGACTAACTCGTGTGCTTTCTAACTTTGCACGCGAGGCTACGGGTGCGGCCGGCACCCGGCATTCCCTGCGCCCTCTCTTTTCCTTGAGGGACACAATTGACGCAAAGCTCGGGCGAGTTGAGCCGCGAGAACGCGGAGTCATGTCCACCTGTCCATCGCTAACGCTCCTAGCTATGACGAAGGACTAAATCCCTAGCGCGAGGAGCGCGTGCGCGACGTCGTCGGTCGACGTCACGTGGATGGCGGTGAGCCCGCAGGCCCGCGCGCCTTCAATATTTTCGGCGAGATCGTCAAAGAACACGATGCGCGCCGGCGGGGCGCCGATCGCCTCCACGACGTGAGCATAGGCTTCCCGGTCCGGCTTTCGAAGGCCGATGCTCGACGACAGAAAGACGTGTTTGAAATGACCGAGGATGGCGGCGTGGATCCTGGAGAAATGTTCCACATGCGGACGATTGGTGTTGGAGAAGGCGTAAAGCGGCACCTGCTTTGCCGCGCGCGCCAACAGCGGCGCAATTCCCGGCATCTCGCCTGCAAAGATCGCGTTCCAGCCTTCAAGAAATGCCGCATCCGAAATGCCGATGCGAAGCGAAGTGCGCAAGCTCTCGAAGTAGTCGGCATCGCTCATCGTGCCGAGTTCATGACGCCGATAGGCCTCGTCGCGCACGTAGCGCGCCGCGAGATCGGACGGTGCGCAGCCGGCATGGCGCGCCCAGCAGGAGAGCGCCTGGCTGAAGTCGATGTCGAGCACGACGCGGCCAAGATCGAACAGCAATGCGTCCGCTGCGCCGGGGGAGAGGCGGGGAGGATTCATGGCCGATCGTCTAGCGAAAACGGAATCCTCCCGCAATGCGAAGCTCTGTCGGAAAGCGGTCCGCTCGCGAAAATGTCAATACCGATAGGGCTCGATATCAAGCAGCGGGAAGGCGCTGAAAACGCTCGGCGGGTTGGTCGGCGTCGCCGGATGCAAAAAGGACTTTTCGAGCTGTGCGAACGAGGTGACGCCGAGCAGCCCGAGCGTTCGGATCACTTCGTCTTCCAGAAGCTCCAGCATCCGAAGCACGCCGGCCTCGCCGACGGCCGCCAGAGCCCAGCATTGCATGCGTCCGATGCCGACGATATCGGCGCCGGCGGCGATCGCCTTGACGACATCGCTACCGCGGCAGAAGCTGCCATCGATCATGATCTTGGCGCGGCCCTTCACCGCGTCGACGATCTCCGGCAGCACCTGCATGGCGCCGCGGCCATGGTCGAGTTGGCGTCCGCCGTGATTGGAGACGTAGATCCACTCGACGCCGTGATCGAGCGCAATCTGCGCGTCTTCTGCCGTCGCGATGCCCTTGAGGATGAGCGGTATCTTGAACTTGTCCTTGATCAGCTTCACCGTCCGCCATTCCAGCCCCTTCTGATAATCGCCGCCGGTCGAGCGCAGCCGGCTTTCGCGCACATAGCGTTTTGCGATATCGCGTTCGCGCCGGCTGTAATGGGCGGTGTCGACGGTGAGGCAGAAGGCAGCGTAATTGCTCTTGACCGCGCGAGCCGCATGGTCCTCGACGAAGGCGTCATCGCCGCGGACATAGAGCTGGAAGATCCGCAGTGCATCGGGCGCGGCGTCAGCGGTCTTTTCCAGGCCCGGCTCAGACACGGAGCTGAGCATATGCGCGGCGCCGAATGTGCCGGTGGCGCGGACGACGGCGGCGGCACCGGCCGGATCGAAAATTTCGAGCGCGCCCACCGGCGCCAGCATCACCGGAAGCCTCATCTTGCGGCCGAAGCATTCGACCGAGGCGTCGACCTTGGCGACGTTACGGAGCACGCGGGGGCGGAACGCGATCTCGTCGAGCGCCATGCGGTTCCGTCGCATCGTGGTCTCGGTCTCGGCCGCGCCGACGATATAGTCCCAGGCATTCTGGTTGAGATTGGCGCGGGCCTTCTGGACGAACTCATGCAGGTTCTGGAACGGTTCCTTGCTGGCGCCAAGCTCAACATTGCGGGCGGGCCGGATCGTTTCGTTCATTTGTTTCCCCCGATCATGCGAAACCGTTGTTGCTCTCTCGCTATCGCGTCCAGCGGTCGGATGCCATCCCAAAATTGCATGGCACGCGGGCGCCTCCCGTGGATTTCCGCCTTTGCTGCGTTCGCGTCGGCCGATATCGTTTGCCGCAAGATAGACCGAACGCCCAAGAATAAAGCCGGGAAAAGAGCGATGGCAGACACGCTGCTGTTTGAGCCTTTGACGCTGCGTGACGTCAGGCTCCGCAATCGGATTGTGGTGCCGCCGATGCATCAATACTCGGCTGCGAGGGGATTTCCAACCGACTGGCACTTGATGAACGCCGGCAAATTTGCGGCCGGCGGTGCGGGGCTCGTCGTCGTCGAGTCGACCAAGGTCGAGCGGCGTGGTTGCGGAACCGTGGGCGATCTCGGCATCTGGGACGACAAATTCGTCGAGCCGTTGCGGCGGCTGGTCAAATTTATCGGCGAGCAGAACGCGGTCGCCGGCATTCAGCTCGGCCATTCGGGCCGCAAGGCGCGCGCGAACCGGCCATGGGAGGGCGACGGTCCTCTTACGCGCACGGCGGACGTCGACGATTGGGAGGCTTGGCAGCCGGTGGCGCCGAGCGCGATCGCCCATAGCGAGAAATGGCCGGTGCCGCGGGCGCTGGAGCGCCACGAGGTCAAGGATCTCGTGCAGTCCTGGGGCGAGGCGGCGCGCCGTGCGCATGAGGCCGGCTTCGACGTACTGGAACTGCACGGCGCGCACGGCTATCTCGTTCATGAGTTCCTCTCCGAACGCTCCAACCAGCGCACGGACGAATATGGTGGCTCCGAATTAAACCGGATGCGCTTCATCATCGAGGTCACCGAGGCGGTGCGGGCTCGCTGGCCCGATCGCAAGCCCTTGTTCGTGCGCCTGTCGGTGGAGGACAACGCGGGGTGGGGACCTGAACAAAGCGCGCGTCTGGCCAAAATCCTCAAAAGCAAGGGCGTCGACGTGATCGACTGCTCCTCCGGCGGCATTACCGATGCGGCGCCGATTCTGGGCAAGGAGATCAAGTACAATTATCAGGTCCCGCTGTCGGAATATGTGCGCAGCCGCGCCGATATCATGACCATGGCGGTCGGCCTGATAATCCATGGCGATCAGGCCGAGCAGATTTTGCGGCAGGGGCAAGCTGATTTGATCA
>DATJYT010000197.1:0-6163 GCA_035499475.1 Xanthobacteraceae bacterium
TCGTGTTCGCCCGTGAGGGCGTTTTCGGCATCGTCGATCCCACGGCGGTCCCGGTTCCGGCGCGCCCGCTGCTGCGCTTCGCGCGGCTTTTTGAACGCCACGGCAGCGGCACCGCGGAAACGCGGCTTTCGACGGCACTGACCCGGCTTGGGCCGAGTTACGTCAAGCTCGGGCAATTCCTGGCGACGCGGCCGGACGTCGTCGGCGCGGTATTCGCCCGCGATCTCGAACGGTTGCAAGATCACATGCCGCCGTTTCCCCAGCAGGAGGCGGAAGCGGCCATCGCCGCTTCCTTCGGCCGGCCGCTCAGTGCGATCTTCAAGACGTTCGGGCCGCCGGTCGCCGCTGCTTCGATTGCGCAAGTGCATCGCGCCGAAGTCGAGACCACGGACGGGCCGCGCGCCGTCGCCGTCAAGGTGCTGCGGCCGGAAATCGAGCGGCGGTTTCACGCCGATCTCACCGCCTTCACCTTCGCCGCGCAGCACGCTGAAAATCTTTCCGCCGAAGCGCGGCGATTGCGGCTCGTCGAGGTGGTCGACACGCTGCGACGGTCGGTCCTCGTGGAGATGGATTTCCGGCTCGAGGCGGCGGCGCTCTCGGAGATGGCGGAGAACACCAAGGACGATCCGGATTTTCGGGTGCCTGCGGTGGATTGGGACCGTACCAGCAAGGAAGTGCTGACGCTCGAATGGATCGACGCCACGCCGTTGTCCGACCGCGCGCGCCTGGAGGCGAAGGGCTTCGACCTACGCCAGCTCGCCCGCGCCTTGATCCAGACCTTTTTGCGCCACGCGCTGCGCGACGGCTTCTTTCACGCCGACATGCACCCTGGAAACCTGTTCGTCGATGACGATGGCCGCCTTATCGCCGTCGACTTCGGCATCATGGGCCGGCTTGGTATGAAGGAGCGTCTTTTCCTTGCCGAGATCCTGCACGGCTTTATCACCCGCGATTATCGCCGCACTGCCGAGGTTCACTTCGAAGCCGGCTATGTGCCGCCGCATCACTCGGTCGAGGATTTTGCGCAGGCGATCCGCGCCATCGGCGAGCCGATTCACAATCGCACTGCTGAAGACATCTCGATGGCAAAGCTGCTGACGCTGCTGTTCGAGGTCACCGGCCTGTTCGACATGCGCACCCGGCCCGAACTGCTGCTGCTGCAGAAGACCATGGTGGTGGTCGAAGGCGTGGCGCGCTCGCTCGATCCCAAGCTCGATATGTGGAGCACCGCCGAGCCGGTCGTGCGCGAATGGATGACCCGTCATCTCGGTCCCGCCGGAAAACTCGAAGGCGCAGCCGAAGGCGCAACCGAGATCGGACGCTTTATCGGCAATGCGCCGGGCTTGCTCACGCGCGGCGCCCGCGTGCTCAATCAGCTCGACGAGGTCACCCGCGACGGCCTCGTGCTGTCGCCGCAAACCATCGCCGAGATCGACAAGTCCGAAGCGCGCCGCAGCCGCTGGATCGTCGCCGGCCTCTGGGTGATCGCCGCGCTGCTGCTCTGGATCGCCCTCAAGGCGTTTTGATTGCATTGATTGCAATGCAATCACTCCCGGCCTATATTCCAGGCTGAACACCGGAAAATGCCATGGCGAGCCTCACGGTCCGGCAGCTCGACGACAAGCTGAAGAAGCTTTTGCGCCTGCGTGCGGCGAAGCACGGCCGCTCCATGGAGGACGAGATTCGCGTCATCCTGCGGCAGGCCGCCGAGGAAACCGGGCGCGCGGCGCCGCTCGACCTCATCGATCCGCCGTCGCGGCCACGGCCGGAACGGCAGAAAACCCGCACGGCAGCGGCCGGCAGCAAGCAAGTTCTTCTCATTATCGGGGGCGGCATTGCCGCCTATAAGTCGCTCGATCTCATCCGGCGTTTGCAGGATCGCGGCGCGCAGGTGCGTTGTATCCTTACTGCCGCCGCGCAGCACTTCGTCACGCCGCTTTCAGCCGGAGCGCTCGCCGGCGAACGCGCCTATACGGATTTGTTCGATGCGCAAAGCGAGTTCGACGTCGGTCACATTCGCCTGGCGCGCGACGCTGATCTCATCGTCGTCGCGCCGGCGACCGCCGATCTTCTGGCGAAATTCGCCGGCGGTCACGCCGACGATCTCGCCACCGCCGTGCTGCTTGCGGCCGACAAGCCGATCCTGATCGCGCCGGCCATGAACCCGCGCATGTGGGCGGCGAAGGCGACGCAGCGCAACCTCGCCCAGCTTGCCGCCGACGGCGTCCATATCGTCGGTCCCAGCGTCGGCGAAATGGCGGAGCGCGGCGAGGCCGGCCTCGGCCGCATGGCGGAGCCGCTTGAGATCGTCGCTGCGGCCGAGGCGATCATGCACGCGGCGGGCGCGCTCTCCGGCAAGCGCGTGCTCGTCACGTCGGGTCCCACCAGCGAACCGATCGATCCGGTGCGCTTCATCGCTAACCGCTCCTCGGGCAAGCAGGGCCACGCCATCGCCGCCGCTGCAGCGGCTGCGGGCGCCGAAGTCGTGCTGGTGAGCGGACCGGTGAACGTGCCTGATCCGCCGGGCGTGACAATCGTCAAAGTCGAAACCGCGCGGCAGATGTTGCAAGCGGTCGAGAAGTCGCTGCCGGCCGACGTCGCTGTGTTTGCGGCGGCGGTCGCCGATTGGCGTCCCGAGCGGGTGAGCGAGAGCAAGATCAAGAAGCAATCCGGGCGCACGCCGGCGCTCGCGCTCGTCGAAAATCCCGATATCCTGTCGACGATTGCGCACCGCAAATCCGGGCGGCCGAAACTCGTCATCGGATTTGCGGCCGAGACCGATGACGTCATCGACAACGCCAAGGCCAAGCTCGCCCGCAAGGGCTGCGATTGGATTCTCGCCAACGACGTTTCGCCGGAGACCGGCATTATGGGCGGCGACACCAACACGATCCAGCTCGTCACCAAGAGCGGCGTCGACTCGTGGCCGCCGCAATCGAAAGACGGCGTCGCCCGCATGCTGGTCGAACGGATCGCGGCGGCGCTGCGGGACAGGCCGTGACCGTCGAGGTGCGCATCATGCGGCTGCCCCACGGCGCCGGCCTGCCGCTGCCCGAATACCAGAGCGCGCTGGCCGCGGGCCTCGACCTGCTGGCCGCCGTCCCCGCCGATGCCGCGGTCGAACTACCGCCGGGCGGCCGCGCCGCGATTCCGACCGGCGTGGCGATTGCATTGCCTGCCGGTCATGAGGGTCAGGTGCGGCCGCGCTCCGGTCTCGCCGCCCGCCACGGCGTCACCCTGCTCAACTCGCCCGGAACGATCGATGCCGACTATCGAGGAGAAATACAGGTTATTCTTGTCAATCTCGGTTCGGCCCCATTTGCGATTCAACGCGGCATGCGTATCGCCCAACTCGTCGTCGCGCCGATTCACCAAGTTAAACTTGTTGAATCGACCAGCCTCGACGCGACGAAACGCGCCGGCAGCGGATTTGGTTCTACCGGATTGGCTGCAAATACTGTCGACAAGGGCGATTAAAACGAAAGTCATCTGGACCGCGCCGGAACCCTAATATATTACCACTTGGTACGGTTCGATTCTCAAGAAACGCATCACGCCCATTCATGCCGCTGCTGCCTCGGAAAGGTGTACTGGCGATCGCTGCAGTGATCGACGTGGCGTTGCAGTCGCCGGGCAATCCGATTTCCGCCAAGAAGCTCGCCGGCCGTCACGGACTGCCGCCGCGGCATTTCGAGCCGGTGCTTCAGGCGCTCGTTCGCGAGGGAATTCTCAAAGGCATCCGCGGCCCGCGCGGCGGCTATCAGCTTGCTCGCGAGCGCCGTCAGGTGACCGCGAATGACATCCTGCGCGCCGCCGGAACGGTCGAGGAACTCGAAGCGACGCCGGCGGGATCCGATCTCCTGAGCAAAGTCGTGCTGCCCGCGCTCGCCAACGCGGAACACCAATTCGGCGTGGCGCTCAGCCACATCAACGTCGAAGATATGACGCGCCGGGCGAGGAGCCTGAGCGCGGGCGGCGGAGCGGCCGCACCAAGCTGACCATCGTCACGAGGCGATCGTTCACGATCTGGACTCTTTCGGCGCGATTCCGCTTGAGAGTAAAGTCCTGCGATTCGCTGGCGGAATCGCGGTGGCAGCCAGCAGAGGCAATGGGGCATGCCGGAGACGATCCGGATCGGCGGGAGCTCTGCTCATCCGTGGCTAGGCGGATTCGTTTTAGCTATCGGTGCGGCTTCACCGGCCTACGCCCAACAGCAACCGTCCTTGGCGCTGCGCGAGCTGGTGCTGAGCGCCCATCGCAGCATCGATCAGCATCAGATCGCCATGCTGGTGTTGATCACCGGGCTGATGCTGTTTGCCGTCGTCACTGCGATCCTGCTGGTGCGTTCGCGGGCGCGCTCGGCGCGCATGGAAGCGTGGTCGCGCGAAGAAATCGCCGTGCTGCGCAGCGAGCTTGATCGTGCCAACGCGCTCCTGCAATCGGAGCAGCAGATCATGGTAGACTGGCCGGCGGCGTCCGACGAACCCGGCATCGAGGGCAGTCCCGCATTGGTCGGCGCCACCGCGCCTCATCGCGTGCTCGCATTCGGAACCTGGCTCGACCCCGCGAGGGCGCGCGCCATGGAGCTGGCGGTCGACGCGCTGCGCCGGCGCGGTGAAGCCTTCTCGATGACCGTCACCACGCTATCGGGCGATCCGATCGAAGCGCAGGGCCGCGCCATCGCCGGCCGGGCCGTGTTGCGCCTCAAGGATGCGAGCGGCGTCAAGCGCGATCTCGTCACGCTGGCGAATCGCTATGAGGCCATGCGGACCGAAGTTGCATCGCTGCGCACGCTCATCGAGACGCTGCCCTCGCCGGTGTGGACGCGCGACGAGACCGGCGAGCTCACTTTCGTTAACGCCGCCTATGCGCGCGCCGTCGAAGCGAAGGACGCCGCCGACGCAGTCGAGCGCCACCTGGAGCTGCTCGACAGCTCTTCGCGCGACAACATCGAGCGCTCCCACCGCGCCAGCGGCGCTTATGCGGGCCGGCTGCCCGCCGTCGTCGCCGGCGCGCGGCGCACCTTCGACGTACTTGAATTCCGCACCGAGACCGGCAGCGCCGGCATCGGTATGGATGCGACCGAAGCCGACACCATGCGCCTCGCGCTCGCCCGCCTGGTCGACGCGCATCGCCGCACGCTCGATGAGCTGTCGACCGGCGTCGCCATGTTCGGCGCTGATCACAAGCTCACCTTCTACAACGCCGCCTTCCGCGCGCTGTGGGACTTCGACGCCGCGCAACTCGATCAACGGCCGACCGACTCGGCGCTGATCGAGGAGCTGCGCACCGCGCGCAAGCTGCCCGAGCAGCAGGACTTCCGGCAATGGAAGTCGCAACTGCTCGAGGCCCACCGGGTCGTCGAAGCAAGGGAGCACACCTGGCATCTGCCCGACGGCCGCACGCTGCGCGTGGTGACGACGCCCAATCCGGACGGCGGCGTCACCTACCTGTTCGACGATGTCACCGAACGGCTCGATCTCGAGCGGCGCTACGAGGAGGTGATCAGGGTGCGCGGCGAGACGCTCGACAATCTCGCCGAGGGCGTCGCCGCCTTCGCCAGCGACGGCCGCATCCGCCTGCACAATCCCGCCTTCGCCCGCATGTGGCGACTGTCGCCGCAATCATTGGCCGAGCGGCCGCACATCGAAACCATCTCGGAGCTGTGCCAGCCGCTCATCGGCGACGATCCGACCTGGAGCAGACTGCGCGAGGTCGTCACCGCGATCGACAGCCGCGAGCCCATCGCCGGACGGGTCGAGCGGCGCGACGGAACCGTGGTCGATTGCACGGCGGTGCCGCTGCCTGACGGCGCCACGCTGGTGACGTTCCACGACGTCACCGATTCGGTCAATGTCGAGCGGGCGCTGCGTGAACGCAACGAAGCGCTCGAAGACGCCGACAAGATCAAGATCGATTTCGTCCATCACGTCTCGTATGAGCTGCGCTCGCCGCTCACCAACATCATCGGTTTCGTGCATCTCCTGGGCGAGCCGTCGACCGGTCCGCTGGCGCAAAAGCAGCGCGAATATCTCGACTACATCACGGTCTCGACCAACACGCTGCTCGCCCTCATCAACAACATCCTCGATCTCGCCACCATCGATGCCGGCCGCATGCAGCTCAATCTCGGGCCCGTCGATATCGGGCGGACCATGGCGGC
>DATJYT010000198.1:0-3975 GCA_035499475.1 Xanthobacteraceae bacterium
GAGCTCGCGGGAGGAGCGACGGCCAGTTTGGCATTGGGAGATCATCGGCACCAGAGGGCCGAGTCCGTTCCGCGCACGGCGGCGTTTCGCGAAAATTGCGGCAGCAGATCGAGGAAAGCAAATGCACAATCCGAAACTGGTTCGTGCGGCTGGCGGGCCGTCGTCGCCCTTCTCAGGAAGAGCACATTCTCACGGCATCCGCACCCGAGCGCAGGTCACGACGGTACTATCCACGTGACGCTTCGCTGTGTGATATGATTTTCAAGAACCAGATGCGTCGTCTGACGCTCCGAAATGAGGCCGAGGCATGAAAGCGGCGAGAGCATTGGCCTGTCTATTGGCCATAGTAACCGCGGCAACCACCGCTCCTCCTGCGACCGCTCATCCCAGTCATGTTAAATTTCCAAAACTTCCACCTGTCCGTGTCAAGAAGGGGCATCATCATAAAAGCACCGGCGCCACGACTGGCAAAATCGAACCTCGCGGCAATGATGGCCCAGCGGACGCTCTCGAACCGTTGAAACCTTGAACATATCGCTCCGTGAAGTGATCGAGATGATCATAACTTCTCCGCTGCGACGTCGATCAACTCGTCACCACATGCGGATCGTATTGTTCATGGAGCGCGCTGAGGGCGGATGGCAGCCGGCCGTCAGCCACGAAGGCGCGGGCGGCAGGGCAACACGAGAAAGGGCTTCATTGGCGCCAGCGGGTGAGTTACGATGCTTGCTCTTGTCGAAGCCACTGGGAAGAGACGCCATGAAGCTCTGGTTTTTGCCGGTCGCCGTCGCGGGACAACTGTTGATCAGTTCGATACCGCTATTCGCAGACGATGCTCCGCGATTGCTGACCCCAGCCCAGGCAAGGGCGTATCACGCGTGTCTCTACGCATCATACATTGATAACTATTGCCGCTTCCATTCTTCGGCATCATCTGCGGCGGAATTTCACGAGTGTCTTATCGCAAATGGTGCGGGCAGAGCGGCGCTTGACCTGCCCTGGTGGGGACTCGGTGTAAAGGAGGCCTGTCGAGCTCTGGTACAGGCTCGCCGACTGTAGCGCAGACGGCGTAGCTGGCTTCGCTTTCAGCGGCTTCGCTGCAGCGTCTATCTTACCCCCAGGCGCCCGGTCGGCACCGCTCCTCCCCTATTGCAACGCTGCCCCGTGAGTTTTCGCGGCACCTCATCTGTGGATAACGCCCTACCGCGCTGGCACGCCTTCCTTCGCGGCGGTTACCATCGGCGTCACAGGTACGCGTGGAGTTTGTATATGTCAGTGGCAGGCGACGGCATATTCGGGCGGACACTTCGGAACGACCGGCGGCGAGTGTCGATCAAGCGCGATGGCGACGACTTTGTTGCGTCGCTGCAACCCCACAACGAAATCATCTTCCGGCACTACAACGCGAGCGAATTGCGGAAACTCTGCCGCTCGCTGCGCATAGAAATCATCAGCGACACCGTCGCCGATCCGAACAACCTGGCCTCCTGGTGATAATCGGCGCGTGATGATCGCCAGGCGGGTGCCCGCCGGCGGCCGGACGCCGTTCATCTCCATTGCCGATAAATCGTCGAGATCAGGCGCACGATCGCGTCGTAGTAAAAGCCGTGAAACCAGGTTGCGTCGATCCCATAAAGAACGGCGATGCAAACCACCGCGGCTATCAGCGGTCTCATTTGCTCCCCCAGGCTTAAGAGAAGCACCCCCACCGACCACGCTTGCGAAAGGATTTATAGCCTATTCCGGCGATTCCATAAAGGACGCCGGATCCTGGCCGCCCAGGCTGAGTTCTCATTTTACGATCGAACGGCCGTCGGCAACCCGGCCGCGCCGCTTTTGCTTCGAGGGCAAGATCGCGGTGGCTTCAAGCCGCCATCCGCAACTTATTGGACGAACACTGCGAGCCGCGCCAGCAACTCCTTGAACTGGTCCGGAAAGATCAGAAAATAGATCACTGCGGCAAGCGGCGCTAACAACAACAGCCAATCCCGCATGGGCCAAACTCCCGAAAGCTCGCCCCACGCAAACATTATACCCGGAACTTCCCGGCAAGACGATGGCCGGCACCGGCAGGCCGCGAGCCCCTTGTAACGCCTGCGGCGCCTCTTTACTCATAACCTCCAAGCGGCTGCACAAAGCCGTACCAGGGAGGCTTTCATGCGTGCGCAATGTCTCGCATTCGTTTGTCTGGCGATGACGGCGGCAACCGGCGCCTTGGCGCAACAGCCCGCGTCGCCGCCGCAGACCGTATTCATGAACGACAAGGACATCATGAGTCTGGTCGACAAGGCGAAGGCCGACCGCAAGGAGGGCGCTCCGGTCACCGCCGAGCCGATCCTGCTCCTGGCGCCCTATCGGGCGCAACTCGAATACCGGCCCGGCAATGCGCCGGCCGCGGTGCATGAAAAGGACGCCGAGCTGATGGTCGTGCTCCAAGGCACCGGCAACATCATTACCGGCGGCAAACTTGTCGACGAGAAGCGCGTCAACGCCAATAACCTCAGCGGTCCCTCGATCGCCGGCGGCACCGACCACAATGTCGTCAAAGGCGACATGATCCTGATCCCTTCGAACACGCCGCACCAGGTCGTGCCGAGCGGCGGCGCACCCATCGTGCTGATGACCATGCATGTGCCGTTCCCGCCGGCGGGCTGGCCGCCGGCCAATTGACGGCGCGACATGCTCAAGGGAGAGGACGACGCATGAGCGGACCGGCAAAGCTCGCGTTCAGTCACGTCGGAATTTTCGTGACCGATCTCGGCAAGATGGTCGACTTCTACACCCGCGTGCTCGGCCTCAAAGTGAGCGACCGCGAGGTGATGAAGGACGGCCGCGAAATCGCCTTCCTCACGCTCGACCCGCGCGAGCACCATCAGGTGGTGTTCGCCACCGGCAGGCCCGCCGAGCTTGCCTACAACATGATCCAGCAGCTCTCGTTTCGCGCCGAGAGCTTGGCGTCGCTGCGCGAGATCTATGTGGCGCTCAAGCGCGAGCCGATCGTCGAGCTCGGTCCGATATCGCACGGCAACGCCATATCGGCCTATTTCCGCGACCCGGAGGGCAATCGCCTCGAAGTCTTCATCGACACCAAGTGGCATGTTCCGCAGCCGTGCGCGGCGCCGGTCGATTTGTTGAAGTCCGACGACGAGATCATGGCGTTCGTCGAGAAGCAGATCGCGACGCTGCCCGGCGTCGGTCCGCGCGCCGACTGGGAGCGTGAGCGCGCGGCGCGGTTCTAGCCGCGGCGATCGGCGTGCTCACTCATCGCCGTTCTCCTCGCCTTCCTCGGAGAGCCGCTCCACCGAGGCGACCTTCTCGCCTTCCGCGGTATTGAACACGATGACGCCCTGCGTCGAGCGGCCGGCGATGCGAATGCCGTCGACCGGGCAGCGGATCAACTGACCGCCGTCGGTCACGAGCATGATCTGGTCGGTTTCCTCGACCGGGAACGACGCCACGAGGCGGCCGTTCTTTTCGGTGATCGCCATGGCGACGATGCCTTTGCCGCCGCGGTTGGTGGTGCGGTACTCGAACGACGAGGTGCGCTTGCCGAAACCCTTCTCGGAGATGGTGAGCACGAACTGCTCGGCGGCCGACAGCTCCGCATAGCGCGTCTGGCCGAGTTCGATGGCGCCGGTCGCCTCCTCACCGTCGCCGTTGACGCCGTTCTCTTCGCCCTCGCCATTGCCGCCGCGCCGTACCGCGTTGGCGCGTTTGAGATAGGCCATGCGCTCTTCCGCCGTCGCCTCGACGTGGCGCAGGATCGATAGCGAAATCAGCTTATCGCCGTCCGCCAAGTTGATGCCGCGCACGCCCATGGAGGTGCGGCCCTGGAACACGCGCACGTCGTTGACGGCAAAGCGGATGCACTGGCCGGCCGCCGAGGTCAGCAGCACGTCGTCGTTCTCGGTGCAGATCTGCACGTCGACGATGGCGTCGCCCTCGTCGAGCTTCATGGCGATGATGCCGGAACGG
>DATJYT010000199.1:0-2935 GCA_035499475.1 Xanthobacteraceae bacterium
ATGAACAATCAGCAGCCGTTCCAGATTCTCAAGATGGATCGCCGCCGCGGCAATATCGTCGTGTCGCGCCGCACCGTGCTCGAAGAGACCCGCGCCGAGCAGCGTCAGGAACTGGTGCAGAACCTCGAAGAGGGTCAGGTCATCGACGGCGTCGTCAAGAACATCACCGATTACGGCGCGTTCGTCGATCTCGGCGGCATCGACGGCCTGCTGCACGTCACCGACATCGCCTGGCGGCGCGTCAATCACCCGTCGGAAGTGCTCAATATCGGCCAGCAGGTGAAGGTCAAGATCATCAAGATCAACCACGAGACCCACCGCATCTCGCTCGGCATGAAGCAACTGCTCGACGATCCGTGGCAGGGCATCGAAGCGAAATATCCGGTCGGCGCGCGCTTCAAGGGCCGCGTCACCAACATCACCGACTACGGCGCTTTCGTCGAGCTTGAGCCCGGCATCGAGGGCCTGATCCACGTCTCTGAAATGTCGTGGACCAAGAAGAACGTGCATCCCGGCAAGATCGTCTCGACCTCGCAGGAGGTCGAAGTGCAGGTGCTCGAGGTTGATCCGGTGAAGCGCCGGATTTCGCTCGGCCTCAAGCAGACCATGCGCAATCCGTGGGAAGTGTTCGTCGAGAAATATCCCGCCGGCACGATCGTCGAGGGCGAAGTCAAGAACAAGACCGAGTTCGGCCTGTTCCTCGGCCTCGACGGCGACGTCGACGGCATGGTGCATCTCTCCGATCTCGACTGGAAGCGTCCGGGCGAGCAGGTCATCGAGGAATACAAGAAGGGCGACAAGGTCAGGGCCCAGGTGCTCGATGTCGACGTCGAGAAAGAGCGCATCTCGCTTGGCATCAAGCAGCTTGCCGGCGGCGGCGCGGAGCCGACGGAAGCTGCGGCGGCCGGCGAGATCAAGAAAGGCTCGGTCGTGACCTGCGAGGTGATCGACGTGAAGGAAGCCGGCATCGACGTGAAGATCGTCGGCACCGACTACGATTCCTTCATCAAGCGCTCGGAACTGGCGCGCGACCGCTCCGAGCAGCGGCCCGATCGCTTCGCCGTCGGCCAGAAGGTCGATGCGCGGGTGATCCAGTTCGACCGCCGCACCCACAAGGTGACCGTCTCCATCAAGGCGCTCGAAGTCGCCGAGGAGAAGGAGGCAATCGCGCAATACGGTTCGTCCGATTCCGGCGCGACGCTTGGCGATATTCTCGGCACCGCGCTCAAGCGCAAGGGCGAGGAGAACGAGAAGGTGGAGCCGTAAACGGCTCCACCAAGTCGATCAGCGAGCGTGGGGCGAACGTCGAGGGCGCGCACGGCCTGTCCGCATTTCGAGGAACCAAACCATGTCGCTTGACGCCGACTATATCGTCGATCGCCGCCGCATGCGGCGCAAGCTCACCTTCTGGCGCGTCGTCGCCGTTGTCTTGGTCGCGCTTGTGGTCGCGGGCGTGGCGGGCTTCGCGAGCAACCGCGCCGGGTTCACCGGCGTGCGCCCCTATATCGCGCGGGTGACGATCTCGGGGCTGATCCGCGGCGATCGGGAGCGCGCGCAGGCGCTCGACCGGCTCGGCAGGTCAACGCTTGCGCGCGCCGTCATCGTGCACGTCGACAGTCCCGGCGGCACCACCGCCGGGTCCGAACAGCTCTTCGACTCGCTGTCGCGGCTGCGCGCGCGCAAGCCGATGGTCATCGTCGTCGACAGCCTGGCGGCGTCGGGCGGCTACATCACCGCGCTCGCCGGTGATCACATCATCGCGCAGCAGACCTCGCTGGTCGGCTCGATCGGCGTGCTGTTCCAGTATCCGAACTTCTCCGATCTCCTCGACAAGGTCGGCGTCAAGGTGGAGTCGATCAAATCGACGCCGCTCAAGGCCTCGCCGGACGGCTTCGAGCCGACGAGCCCGGAGGCGCGCGCGGCCATCGAATCGATCATCAAGGACTCCTACGCCTGGTTCAAAGGCATCGTGCAGAACCGGCGCCATCTCACCGACGACGAGCTGCAGACGGCGTCCGACGGCCGGGTGTTCACCGGCCATCAGGCCATCGGTCTCAAGCTCATCGACGAGCTCGGCGACGAGCGCAACGCCATCGCCTGGCTCGCCAAGGAGAAGAAGGTCGACGCCAATCTGCCGGTGCGCGACTACGAGCTCCAGAGCCGCTTCTCCGATCTGCCGTTCCTGCACGCCGCGGTGGTGACCATGCTGGAGGCCGCCGGGCTTCCGGCGCTGGCGCAGCGGCTTGCCGACTGGAGCTCGGTTGCAGCCGTCGAGCAGTTCAATCTTGACGGTCTATTGGCCCTTTGGCACCCTGCGGAAGCGAACTGAGCGGCGGCGCGTCTGACCTCGGCGTTCCGCGGGGGCTGACAACGAGGATCGGGGCAGTGTTCGCGGGCGGCACATGATCAAATCTGAACTCGTTCAACGCATCTCCACGCAGAATCCGCACCTCTATCAGCGCGACGTCGAGAACATCGTCAACGCCATCCTCAACGAGATCATCGCCGCCATGGCGCGCGGCGACCGCGTCGAATTGCGCGGCTTCGGCGCGTTCTCGGTGAAGCAGCGCCCCGCGCGCACCGGGCGCAATCCGCGCACCGGCGCCCATGTGGCGGTCGATCAGAAGTGCGTGCCGTTCTTCAAGACCGGCAAGGAAATGCGCGAGCGCCTCAATCGCTCGGGCGAAGGTTGACCAGCGCCGGTCCATCGGGCGGAGCGTCCACGCTTCGCAAGATCGTCGCGGCCATTATTCTTGTGCCGCTCGCGGTCGTCATCATCGCCTTCGCGGTCGCCAACCGACAGATCGTTACGGTGTCGCTCGACCCCTTCAGCGGCGGGGAACCGGCCGCCGCGGTGACGCTGCCGTTGTTCGTGCTGATTATTGTTCTGCTCATGCTCGGCGTGCTGGTCGGCGGCATCGCGGCGTGGCTGGGC
>DATJYT010000200.1:0-15514 GCA_035499475.1 Xanthobacteraceae bacterium
ACCAGGACGATGTCGTAGCCCGCCGCCTCGCACAGCAGCATGGTCTCGCGCGTTCTTGCGGCGACGCCGCCGAGCGTGCCCGATGACGGGGAAGGGCGGATGAAGGCATTGGCGTCGGTGGCGAGACGCGCCATGCGCGTCTTGTCGGCGAGGATCGAGCCGCCGGTGCGCCGCGACGACGGATCGACCGCCAGCACGGCAACCTTGTGGCCTTGCTTGGTAAGCATGTTGCCCAGCCCGTCGATCAAGGTCGATTTGCCGACGCCGGGCGCGCCGGTAATGCCGACGCGCACCGCCCGACCGGTCGAGCCGATGAGTTCCTGCATCAGCGCCGCCGCCGCGCGGCGGTGGTCGGTGCGCTTGCTCTCGACCAGCGTGATGGCGCGCGACAGCACGGTGCGGTTGCCGGCGCGAAGGTCGCGGGCCAGGCGCTGCACGTCAGGCTGCGGGGAAGGCGGGGCCATGATGTTTTCGAGGATAGCGGGCGGAAGCGGCGATCGTATCCGAAATCTTTCAGCGATCTTCGAGACTCAAGAAACGTCATTTTACACCGCCGCGGAATTTTCGCGGCTGCGATTTAGCGGATCGCAACCACGTCGGCGGGAAGAAAGCGCTGCGCGTTGGGAATAGGCGTCAATTCAATTGACAATCGCGGTTCGCCCGGACGGCGCCCTTATTGGCCGCGGAATGACCCCGTTGTTGCCGAACTGAGGCCGCATCGCGCCGCTGACATCCCGCGCGTTTGGATCGGCAAGGAGGCAGCGATGACCTGGGATCAGATCGAAGTGAACTGGCTCATCTTCAAGGGCAAGCTCAAGCACAACTGGGCCAAGCTCACCGATGAGGACATCACCCGCATCAACGGCCGGCGCGACGAGCTCGTTGCCAGGCTGCAGGAGCGCTACGGCTTTGCCAAAGCCGAGTCCGAGCGCGAAGTCGTGGCTTGGCTGCGTTCGCAGCGGCTCGCCGCGTAAGCGTGCCGCTACGGCAAAATCGCGAAGGCGCGGGCCGGAAAGCCGAGGCCCTTTTCCACCTTCGGCCAGGTGACGACGATGACCGCGCCGGTCTGCGGCACCTTGTCGAGATTGGCCATCACCTCGATCTGATAATGGCCGTGCTGCAAAATGTAGGTCTCCGAATCCATCTTGTCGGTGGTGTCGGTGTCCATGGCCTCATGGCCGGTCGCGGTCACGCCGCGGCGCTCGTAGAGATATTTGATCGTCTCGAACGCCCAGGCCGGAAACGGGCTGCGCTTGAAGCGCTCGGGATTGGCGTCCCAGTCCTTGTACATATCGGTGCGCAGCGCGGCGAAGGAGCCTTTGGGCACGCGGCCGTGCTTTTTCTCCCACGCGTGCAGGTCGGCGACTGAGAAGGCGTGGTTGGGATCGTCGGCAAGGAACGGCGTGTCGTCGAGCACCACCAGCGGCAGGATCATCTGCTTGAGCGGAATCTGGTCCATGGTGATGCCGTTCTCGGCGAAATGCGCCGGCGGATCGACATGGGTGCCGTATTGCCCGACCATTTCATAATAAGTGGTGCGGAAGCCGTCCTTGGGAATGGTGTAGGGCTCATGCGTTTTCGGATCGGCGGCCGGCGAGAATTTCGCCTGGCCGAAGCCGGCCCAGACCGGCGTCTGCGGCCCGAAGCTGTGGGTGAGATCGACGAACGTTTTCGAGGCGATGACCCGATAGGCGCGGGCGAGATCGGAGCGGGCCGATGCGGGCGTCGCGCCTATTGCCAGCGCACAAAGAACCGAACAGCAAAGCGTTGCGCTGCGAACTCCAATCGAGGCGGCCATCATGTGCGGTCCTTGGCTGCCCATGAACTCAATCCGGCAGCGGAATGAACTCCTCGGTATCGCCCGGGACGATATCGAAACGCCCCGCTTTCCAGTCGGCCTTGGCGGCTTCGATGCGTTCCTTGCGTGACGAAACGAAATTCCACCAGATGTGGCGCGGCCCGTCCATGGCGGCGCCGCCGACGATGACGACATGAGCGTCGGTCGCCGCGCGCACGACGACGCTGTCGCCCGGCCGCAAGATCAACAGCCGTTCCGGGCCGTGACGATCGCCGGCGATTTCGATCTCGCCCGCGAGCACGTAGATGGCGCGCTCTTCGAATGCGGTATCGAGCGGCAGCACAGTCCCGGCCTTCAGGTGCGCTTCGGCAAAGATGGTGTCCGAGGAGGTCGTGACCGGCGAGCGCAATCCGTGCAGCGCGCCGGCGACGACGCGCAGCGTCAGTCCGTCGTCCTTGAGCTCGGGAATATCGGCCGCCGCGGTATGCGCGAAGGCCGGTGCCGTCTCTTCGTCCTTGCCCGGCAGCGCGACCCATAATTGCAGGCCATGCAGCGGCTCGCCGCCGTCGCGGCGATCGGCGGCGGTGCGCTCGGAATGAACGATACCGCGGCCCGCGGTCATCCAGTTGACCGCGCCCGGACGGATCGGCATCGCGGTGCCGAGACTGTCGCGATGCACGATCTCGCCGTCGAACAAATAGGTGACGGTCGCAAGCCCGATATGCGGGTGCGGCCGCACATCGACGCCGTCGCCGGCGCGAAACACCGCCGGCCCGAAGTGATCGAAAAAGATGAACGGCCCGACCATGCGCGAACTTCCCGACGGCAATGCCCGGTGCACCTGAAAGCCGCCAAGATCGACCGTGCGCGGCACGATCAGATGCTCGATCGCGTCGCTGGCGCGAGCGTCGCCGAGGGCTGGGTCCTTGCCGGGAAAGAAGCTCATGAGTAAGCAGACGACGGAAGACGGACGACAGAGGACGGATTGCAGATCCCAGTCGCTCGGTGCATCGGTTTTCTGTCGTCTGTCCTCCGTTCTCTGTTGTCAGATGGCGTGAAACTGCTGGCCTTTCACCGAGTCGACCAGGCCGTAGAACACCTCGTTGACCTTGGGCCAGCTCGGCAGCTTCTTCACGTTATTGAGCCAGCGCTCGACGTTGGGATAGGCCGAGAAATCGCAACGGATGACCTCGCCGAGCGTCACCAGCGCGGCGCCGAAATAATCCGCAATGGTGATCTGATCACCGCAAAGATATTGCTTCTTCGGCCCGATCCAATGGTCGTTCAGGATTTGCAGCCAGCGCTTGGCGTTCTGCTGGCCGAATTCGATCGTCGCGGCCTGGGCCTCGTCGCTGCGCCGTTTGAGATGCGGGAAGAGCTGCGGGTAGCAGAGATTGTAGGCCCACTCGCGATAGAAGTTGGTGTTGAGCCAATCCATCACCTCGTTGACCTTGGCGCGCTGTTTCAAATCCTTCGGGTAGGCGGGCGAGCCGATCTTGTCGGCGAGATATTTGAGGATCGCCGAGCTTTCGGTGAGGCGCAGATCGCCGTCCTCGATCATCGGCACGAGACTGTTCGGATTCAGTTCCGTGTAGGGCGGCTTGTACTGCTCGCCGGTAAACAGATCGACCGTGACCTCGTCGACCGGAATCTTGTTCTCGGCGATGAACAGCCGCACCGGCCGGCTCGTCATCGACACCGGATGCATATAAAGCTTCATGCCGACATCCTCCCAAGCTGCAATGAGCCTCGAACGCACTGTAACAGCCGCCGTTTGCGGCCGCCACGCGGGAGACGATCGGCGCGCGTTCAAAATCCCGTCAGAAGACGCGAGGGGATCGCGCCCACCGGCCGAGGACTATCGGCGCGCTTTCTCAGCCTTTGCGACCAAATCGGCAATGAAGCGAGGCTGCGCGAAGGCGGCGACGTGAACTTCAGGCGTCCAGTATTTGGTCTTGAATCCGCCTGCCTTGCGATAGCGCTGGGCAATGGTTTTGGCCGGATGCCGGCGCAGCCTTTTATTGTCGCTGGCGAAGCCAAGCGCCATGTGGCCACCGACATAGACCGGAATCGCGGCGACGTAACAGGTCGCATCGGCGAACAGCCGCCGAAACCGGGTCAGCGTCACCGCCAGCTCGTTCTTCTGGAAGAACGGCACACCGTTCTGCGTCACCAGGATGCCGCCCGTTTTGATGCAGCGTTTGCAGCCCTTATAGAATTTCTCGCCGAACAGAATCTTTCCCGGCCCGATCGGGTCGGTCGAGTCCACGATGATGACGTCGAAGCGGCGGTCGGTCTTGGCGACATATCTCGCACCGTCGTCGATCACGGATTCGAAGCGCTTGTCGGCGAACACCGGCCCGGCGAATTCGGGAAAATGCTCCCTGGCGAATTCGACGACTTTGGGATCGATCTCGACCTGGGTGAGGCTCCTGACGGTCTTGTGCTTGAGCACTTCCTCGGCGATGCCGCAATCGCCGCCGCCGACGATCAGCACATCCTTGGCGCTGCCATGGGCAAACAGCGGTACGTGCGACATCATCTCTTGGTAGATGAATTCGTCCCGCTTGGAGATTTGCGTCGCGCCGTCGAGCATCAGCATCTTGCCGAAGAACGGCTGCTCGAACAGCACCAGATGCTGATGCTCGGTTTGCATCTCGTACAGCACCTTGTCGACCCGAAAGGTCATGCGAAAGCCGAGATCGTCGAACAGCGTTTCGGCGATCCAACGCTTTTCCGCCATGGCATTTCCCCCCAGACAGCAAAGCGGCCGGGATCCGGCCCGGCCGCTCAAGACCGATCGAACGGCGGCCGGATCAAGCGTCTTGGCCGCGCAAGATTTCGTTCACGACGACGCTCTCGGCGGCAAACGCCTCGCGCAGCACCGGAATGCATCGATCGGGCTCGGCCGAGCCGCACATGAAGACATCGAGCGCCGCGTAGCCCGCCTCCGGCCATGTATGAATCGAGATGTGGCTCTCCGCCAGCACGGCGACGCCGGACACGCCGCTCGGCTGAAAGTGGTGCAAGTGGATATGCAGCAGCGTGGCGTTCGCAGCCTCGACGCAACGCCGCAGCGTCGTCTCGATATGCTCGATGTCGTTGAGCCGCTTGGCGCCGTGCAGATCGACGATCAGATGCACGCCGGCACAGCGCACGCCGTTGCGCAAAGCGAAATGATCTTTTTGGAAGTCGGATTGCCGCTCGTCGGCCGACGGCGAAGCCACTTTCAGCTTGGTCTTTCTGTCTTCCTTGCGGGCGGTACCTGGGACTCCCAAGCCCTTCACCGATCGCAAGAGGGCGTTCTGGCTCATGCCGTCCTCCCCAACCAGGGATCAGAACCCAAGATGCCGGCGAGCCGGCGCCGCGGAAAGCGAAAGCCGCCCGATCAGTCCACGAGAACTGACCAATAGCGGCCAATTCCCCAAATAATTGCAATCGGCGGCGAGTCAAGCAAATTCTGCAAGAAAACCTTTAAGGCTTCGTCACGTTTTCGCGTTGCCGCAGCGAGAGACGGCAGGACGCGGCTACGCGATCTTACGCGTGCCCTTTTCGCCGTCTTGCGGGGCGCGCGATCCTCGCTAAGCTTGGCGCGGGCGAGGCTTCAAGAAAACAAGTGAGACAAGGGATGAGCGCCATCATCGATCCGCCGCGGGCGGCACTTCACAAATACTTGCGACGCGACGCTTTCAGCGCCTGTGGCTGTTGCCAGCGCGCAGCCATGCCGCAAAGCCCGGCGCGCCGAAATTTCCTTGCCGGCGGCATCGCCGCGCTCGGTCTCGGCGCAACGGCGGCGCCCGCTTTGGCGCAAGCGCCGGCGGTGAAGACGCGGATTGACGTCCACCACCAGTTCGTGTCGCCGGCCCAAGGCGAGGCGAAAAAGCAGGCCGGCTCGTCGCCGCCCAAATGGACCGTGCAGATGTCGCTCGACGACATGGACAAGGCCGGCGTGAAGACGGCGGTGCTGTCATCGGTGGAGCCCGGCGTCTGGTTCGGCAACGTTGAGCAGGGCCGCACGCTTGCGCGCGAGAGCAACGAATACGCAGCCCGCCTCGCCAAGGACTATCCCGGCCGTTTCGGCTCGTTTGCCGCGATACCGCTGCCCGACACCGAAGGCAGCCTGCGCGAAATCGAATACGCTCTCGACGTGCTCAAGGCGGACGGCATCGGCCTGTTCACGAGCTATGATGGCAAATACCTCGGCGATCCCGCCTTCGTGCCGGTGTTCGAGGAACTCAACCGGCGCAAAGCCGTCGTCTATACCCATCCGACCTCGCCGGCGTGCTGCACCGGCATGATCAAGGGCGTGTCGGTCGGCACCATCGAGTTCGCGACCGACACCACGCGCACCATCGCCAGCCTCATCTTCGGCGCCGGCGGAACCGCCTTCAGTTGCCCGGACATTCGTTTCATCTGGTCGCACAGCGGCGGCACCTTGCCGTTCCTGATCGGCCGTTTCATCCGCGAGCAGAAGGTCAAGAAGGACCCGCGGATGCCGAACGGGCCGCTGCCGATCGTGCAGAAATATTTCTACGAGATCGCGCAGGGCAACCTGCCGGGCCAGTTCGCGGCGCTGTTGAAGATCGTTCCGGTGTCGCAGCTCATGTTCGGCTCGGACTACCCGTACCGGGAAGGTGTCGAAGCCGTGGAAGGCCTCGACGCCTACAGCTTCAGCGACGCCGAGCGGGCGATGATCAACCGCGAAACGGCGGTCAAGCTGTTGCCGCGCCTTGCCGCGTGAGGAGTGCTGCACAGGGGGCCGCGCATCACGGCCGAGTCACACTTTGGTCAGCGAATGCTCTACAATGTGCTGTGATTCCGCGCTTGGCCGGAAAGGTATGCAAATCCGGTCGCGGTCCATCGCCCTCAATCGGGGATGGCAGAGGGAAGGGAGAACGGACATGGTGCGCACCTTGGCGGCTGGAATGTTCTTGGCGCTTGCATCGGTGTTGCCGTCGCAGCAGGCGGCGGCGCAGGACCCGCTCGGCGGGGCCATCGTCGGCGGCGCGCTCGGCGGCATTATCGGCGGCGCAGTTGGTCACGGCGCGGGCGGCGCGATCGCCGGAGCGGTGATCGGGGCGACGACCGGCGCCATCATCGCCCAGGAAGCGGAGCGCCGGCGCGGCGGCTATTATTGGTGGCGCGGCGGCTGCTATTACCGCTATCCGAACGGTTCATGGCTGCAGGTGCAGCCCGGCTACTGTTCCTACTGACATCTGCTGAAGCTAACTGGTGACAACCGCGACCGGCGGCACCATCGGCTTCGCCGGTTTTTGGGTGCGGGTGCGGAAGAAGCCGAGCACCCGCCGTGCGGTGTCCTCCTGCAACTTGCCGAAGCTCATCAGCGCGCGTTCGAGATCCTCCGACGACATGCCGCGGTCCGCGGCGCGTAACAGCAGGATGGCCTTGGTCGTCGTCGGCGAAAGTCCTGCGACCTTGGCGAGGATGAGCGCGATCTCGGCGCCCGGATCGTGCAGCGCGCGCTCGACCACGTCGATCGGCGTGTCGCACAGGATCGACAGCGCGATCGCCGTCTCCTCGAATTTGCGCTCCTTGGCGTAGCGGTAGACTTCCTGTTCGCCGATGCGGCGGACGCGGTTCTGCCGCTCCACCTCTTTCTGAGCGGCGGCGAAATCCGGCGAGGCGTTGCGCGCGTCGTTACGCAAGCCGCCGACCACTTCGCCGACCACGCCTTCGATGGCGACGCTGTTCTGCGGATTTTCCTTGGCGAGCCGGGCGCGCACCGCGCTCGAGGCTTGCTCCAGCAGCGTCAGAAAGTGCTGGCGGGGGATGTCCTTGCGCATGCCGACCTCGGAGGCGAGCGCATCGTCGCCGGTCGAGCGCTTCACCAGCATGCGGAAGCCGGCATCGGAGAACCGGGCGCCTGAATTTTTCGCCACCGAATGGACGACGTCGCGGTCGCCGCGGTCCACCAGCACGTCGGTCACTGCTTCGGTCAGCGACCGGCGCTGCGCGATGGCGAGGAGATGTTGCTGGCTCTTGGTGGCGGCGGTCTCCACGAGGGCCTCTTCGCCGAGCCGCTCGGACTGCATCAGCACCGGTCCAGCAACTTCGATCTCGTCGTCCGCGGCGAGCCGGGTGACGATATTGACCGGAGCGTTGGCGATCGGGGCCAAACGGCTCGCCAGCTTGGCGCGCGCCTTGACCTCGATGGCGTCCATCAGGCGCGCCATCACGTCGTCGAAGACGATGATCTGATCTTCGGAATAGTGAGGAGCGCCGTTGATGAAAAGATCGGTGACCCGCGTAAGTATCTCGATACGGCGCGGGATATCGCCGGACGAGAGCGTGGACTCGAGTTCGTCAAGAAGGGGGAGCGTACTCATTACGATACGGACCGGCGCCACGCCGTTGAATTTGCGGCGAGAATGCCTTGGGAACGGTGAACAAAGTGTTGTGCGCGAGGCGTTGCCGGCGCCTGAAATGTTAACAGGGTCCTAATACCGGCCGGATCGAGCCGTCGGCTGCGATCGCCATCGGCGATCCGCCGGTGTCAGCGCGGCGGCGTTAGCGCGACCGCGCGGTCCGCTTCGGACTGAACACGCCCATGCGGTTGCAGACCTCTGCCGGCACCCGATAGTCGCGGATCACCGGCCGCGGATCGCGCAGCCCGCACGCGTCGCGCTGAACCATGAGGCACCACAGCGCCTCGCTCGCCCTCTGCACCAGCCGGGCCCGCGTCTCGTCACGCCTGCCGTCCGCGCGCTCGTATTCCGCGAGCGCCGCAAGCGCCGCTTCGAGCGCGCGCCCCAGCCGGCCGAGTGCGCTGACCCGCTCTTGCGCGATCTCATAATCAAGGGCAACAAGAGACGAGGAACTTGGCCTTGAATTGAAGGTCGGTGGGCGTAAAGTCATTTTGAAAATTATAGGCCGATCGGACGTTGTTGTCCTCGGGGGAGGAAGTCACATGCGAAGACTCGTCGCTTTCGTTCTATTTACGGTTGCCCTGGCGGCGACGATCCGCATCGCCGCGGCCGAGGACACCCTCAAGGTTGCGATCCCGCAGCGCGGCGCCTGGGATGCCGGCATCGCCGAGCTTGGTCAGCGCGGCGGCTTTTTCAAGAAGCACGGGCTCAATCTGGACATTCTCTATACGTCGGCCGGCCCGGAATCGATCCAGGCGATGATCGGCGGCAGCATCGATATTTCCGTCGCCTCGGGCGTGTCGGCGGCGCTCGGAACATTCGGCAAGGGCGCCCCGATCCGCATCATTTCCAGCGAAATGACGGGCGCGCCCGATCTCTACTGGTACGTGCCCGCGGATTCGCCGATCAAGACGATCGAGGATTTCAACGGCCACACGGTCGCCTATTCGCTCACCGGCTCGTCGAGTCACGCTTCGCTGCTCGCTTTGATCGCGCAATATCACCTGACGGCAAAGCCGGTTTCGACCGGCAATATCGCCGCGACCATCACGCAGACCATGACCAAGCAGGTTGACGTCGGCTTCGGCGCGGCGCCGTTCGGCCTCGATCTTGTCGAGGCCGGCAAGGCGCGGATCATCGCCACCGGCAACGACGTCACGGTGCTGCGTAGCCGTGCGGTTCGCGTCAATCTGACGGGGGCCGACACGCTCAAGAACAAGCATGATCAAGTCGTGCGGTTCATGCAGGCTTACCGTGAAACGGTCGAGTGGATGTATTCGAGCCCCGACGCGCTTAAGATCTATGGCGAATATTCCAAGCTCCCCGACAGTATCGTGCAGCGGGTGCTCAAGTTGGTGCCGAAGGAAGCGCTGCAGACCGGTCAGGTCATGGGCATCAACGATCTCGTGACCGATGCGGTGGCGCAGAAATTCCTCTCCGCGCCGCTGACGCCCGATCAGCTCAAGGAGCTGATCCAGATTCAATAGCGATCGCTCAGCGCTGCCACGTGACCAGCGTGACGCCGGCGGCGGCGTCGAGGTCGCGCCGCGGCCCCGGCTTGAGCCCGTGCGCGGCAAGCACGTCCTCGGGGCTTGCGTTCGGCCCGACCGCCGTGAAGACCGGTCGCCCGCCGGGAATTCTCGCATGGGCGGCGCGTGACAGATTGAAGGCGTCGTAGCGCGGCAGAAACATGCTGAACACTTCGGTGCCGCCGATGATGGCGATGGGGCCGTCGCCGGCGCCGAGCGCCAGGAGGCCCTCCTCGAGGCTCGCGCCGGTCGGATTCCATAGCAGCGAATTGGGCCGCAGCGGATCGGGCGCGAGGTCCGCGATCTGCCGCGTCAGCACCAGCCGCTTGCGCCGCGCCGCGCGCGGGCCGCCCTCGTGGGAATGGCGGCCATGCACCACGACCGCGGCGCGGTCGAGGCTTGATTGAAAGAATTTCTGGTCGGCGTCGTTGCGGAGCGAATCCGGGATCTCGCCGTTAATGTCGGCGATCATGCCGTCAACTGAAACGATGACGTAGCCTTCGATCCGGTGCAAAGCAAAACCGCCGATCCTAAACGACCGCGAGATACCGCAATAACGACAGGATGCCAATGATGATCACGACGACGCGAACGATCTGCTTGGCGCGTGCGTCGATCGGCAACATGTTGACGAGGTAGAGGACGAGGAAAACGACGAGGAAAGTGATCAGGACGCTGATGAGGATGGACATGAAATCCTCGCTTCGAATGAACAGAATAGCGTTTATTCCGCCGGGCTGGGCAGGCGCGAATTTGATGCGTTTGCCCGGCGGGCGTGAGCAAAGTGCAGCCGACAACGTGTCTTGCGCTTATTTTGTTCCAAGCCGCTTTTGTTCCAAGTCGCGATGCTGCATCCCCGAGCGTTCTGTCCTATACTTGAACCGGACCGGAATCGAACCTTCGCAGATGGAGAGCAGCGTGAAGGCAAACGGCAAGCATGACCCGGCGCTCGAACCGGTAAGCCTGATCATGGTGCAATTCTTGTCCTGGGTGGCCGATCGTCCGCGTAATTATTCCGCGACGATGGAAGCCTGGCACAGCACCTGCCCGCGGCTCTCGGTATGGGAAGATGCCATCATCGACGGGCTGGTGGTGCTCGATAACGGCGCCGGCCGGGCGGTGAAGCTCACGTCAAAGGGCCGGGCCGCGCTCGAGAAGGCGCTGGCGCCCGCGTTCTAGGGGAGGGGATATTGAAAAATAAAAACATGCGCGCGCTGCTCGGCGCGCTCGTTGCGTCCTGCACCATGCTGTGCGCCGCGTCGGCCCGCGCCGAGGTCAACGAGGTCCGCATCGGCATTCAGTTCGGGCTGATCTATCTACCCGTCGCGGTCGCCGAGGCGCAGGGCTTCTTTGCCGAGGAGGCGAAGAAGGCAGGCCTTGCCGATCTCAAGGTCAATGTGCAGCGCTTCTCCGGCTCGCCGGCGATCACCGACGCGGTGCTCTCCGGCAACGTCGATGTCGGCGCCTTCGGCACGCCCGGCCTGCTGCTCGCCTGGGAAAAGACCAAGGGGCACCAGGACGTCGCCGGTCTTGCCGCGCTCGGCGCGAACTCCTTCGTGCTCGATACCAACAAGCCGCAGATCAAGACGCTCAAGGATTTTACCGACGACGATCAGATCGCGGTGCCGGCGACGACCTCGCCGCAGGCGATCGTGCTGCGCATGGCGGCGGAAAAGACGTTCGGCGATTTCCGGCATCTCGACAAGCTTCTCGTCAGCATGCCGCATCCGGACGCGACGGCCGCGCTGCTGTCCGGCCGCGTCATCTCGGGCTACATGGCGACGGCACCGTTCATCGCCGTGCTGCGCAAGAGCGACAAGATCCACGTCGTCACCACCTCGAAGGAGATCCTCGGCGAGGAGATGACCGGCGTCGCGCTCGGCGCCGGCAAGAAATTCGTCGACGCCAACCCCACGGTCGCCAAAGTCGTCATCGCCGCGGTCGAGGACGGCATGGCGTTCCTGGCGCACGACCCAAGCAAGGCTGCCGACATCTATATCAAGTCGGAATCCTCGAAGACGCCGAAGGACGACATTGTCGGCATGCTGACCGACGGCTCGATCGTGTTTTCGGTGGCGCCGGCGGGGCTGATGAAGCTCGCCGCCTTCATGGCCAAGACCGGGGAGATCAAAGCGGCGCCGAAGTCCTGGGAGGACGTCTTCTTCCCGGTGCTCGGCGCGCGCAAGGGCAGCTGAACGGCCGCGTTCAGACCGCCCGGTCAAGCTCGCGGCTGACCGCGTCGACGACGCGCGCGTCCATCGGCTCGATTGCTGTTGCAAACACTTCCGCGATGTGGCCGTCGCGGCCGACCAGATATTTGTGGAAATTCCACTGCGGCGTTTCCTTGGGCCGCTCGGCCGCCGCCCACTTGTAGAATGGATGCGCGTTGGGGCCTTTCACTTCCGCCTTGGCGGTGAGCGGAAAGGTGACGCCGTATTCCTTGTTGGCGGTCTCGGAAATCTCCGCGGGACCGCCCGGCTCCTGGCCGCCGAAATCGTTCGAGGGCACGCCGATCATCACCAGGCCGCGCTCGTGGAAGCGCAGGTAGAGCTTCTCGAGCCCGGCATATTGCGGCGTGTAACCGCACAACGAGGCGGTATTGACCACGATCATCGGCTTGCCGGAAAAGTCGGCGAGCCGGATGGCGCCGCCGTCGAGGCCGTTGAAGGAAAACGCGTAAGCGGTGACATGGCTCATGGCGGCCCCGTTCATGGACGCGGATTGCGCCAGCGCCGGCGAAGCGACGCCGCCGGCAAGAAGCGCGAGAAGGCTTCTGCGAGTGGTGATCATGATGCACCTCGTGCCGGTATATTAGCGCGTTTTCGGCCTGGAACGACACGAGGTATTTGCTAGGCTCGCTTAAGCCGGGAATCGCCCCATGAACGCCATACCGACCGAGCCGCAGACCAAGGCGCTTGAATTCGTCAACCAGGGCAGCACTTACGCGCTGGTCGCGACCATCGCGCTATTGGCATGGGTCTCTTCGGGCGTGGAATTCGCCGAGCAGAGCCTGCGGCTCTCGGCGATGGCGTGCCTCACGTTGTCGGCCGTGTTCGGCGTCGGCACGCTCGCGCTCATTCCGCTGGTGCAGGAGGCGCGCCGGCCGGGGCAGTCGAACTTCGACGTCGAGGCGCGCTACATGCTGTTCGGCCGGCGCAGCTCGCGGCTCAAGTCGACAATGCTGCCGCAATACCTGCTGCTGGTCGCCGGCCTCGTGCTCTATGTGGTCGGCATGATCGAGTGACGGCTTACGCCAGCGGCACGCCGGCGCGCGGCGGAATCTCGAACGAGTTCAGCACCAGTCCGATCATGCCGTAGAAGCCGGCGCAGGTGATCGCTTCGATGAGCCCTTCGAGGCCGAAGGCCGTCTTGGCGCGGTCGAACGTGGCGGCGGCGAGTGTCTTGGTGCGGTTGAGCTCGGTGACGAGATCGTAGATCAGCGCCTCGTCGTCGCGCTTGAACGGCGGCCGCTTGCGGGCGCGAATGGCGTCGATCGTTTCCTGCGTCAGGCCCGTCTTGAGCGCATTCGGCTCGTGCACCGACCAGGCATATTGCGCGGTCGCCTCGCGGCACATCATGAGGATGATCAGCTCGATCAGGCGCCGCTCGAGCTTGGGGCTGCCGCGAAAATAATTGACGATCTTGTCGGCCGGCTCGGCAAGGTCGGGCGTGTTGATCAGAACGGCGAACGGTCCGCTGAAATCGCCGCGTGCCGGCCGCGTGGTCAGGAAATGATCGAAAAGCTGCTGCTGCCGCGGATTGAGATTTTCGCGTTTGACGTCGCCGATACGGGCCATGCGTTTCCTCTTTGCTTAAATCAATTCGGCCGAGCCGTCGCCGCGCACCGCCTTGAGGTAGCGCGCGATCGAGCGTTCGACGACCTGCTTGCCGTCGCGTGCGATGGTGCGGTCGAACCAGGCGCCGTGGATCACGTCGAACGGGTAGGGTGCGAGCATCCTGCCGATGCGCTCGACCGAGGGCGCCGACAGCGGGATCAGGTTCGGATAGCTGCGCATGAAGCTGACGAATTTCTTGTCGGGAATGACCTGGACGACGTCGCCGGACAAGAGCGCGCCGCGGCCTTGGCCGCCTTGCGCCCAGTGCAGCACCGTGCCGCCGGCGAAGTGGCCGCCGCAGCAGATCAGCGTGACGCCCGGGGCGAGCGTCAGCGTATCGCCCTCCCAGAACTTGATCGCCGGATCGGGCCGCATGACCCATTGCCGGTCGCCGGCATGCAGATGGATCGGCGCATCGAAGGCTCGCGCCCATTCGACCATCGACGAATAATAGTGCGGATGCGAGATGGCGATGCCGATGAGGCCGCCGAGGCCGTTGACGATGGCGACGGTCGCATCATCGAGCAGCGAGATGCAGTCCCACAGCACGTTGCCCTTCTCGGTCTTGAGCAACAGAGCGCGCTGCGCGATGGCGAAGGCCGGCACGGTGCCGATGCCGATCAGCCCGGGCTCGTGCTGGGTGAATGTATTGGTATGGCGGCGCGCCAGCGCCTCATGGGTGGTCCAGGCCTGGCCGCTCGGCGGCACGAACTGGCGCTCTTCATCGCAGATCGGGCAGCGCGGCGGCTCGGTTTCCGAAGGCGAGAATTGCGTGCCGCAGGTTACGCAAATAAAGGCTGGCATGGCGGTAACAGACGCGAAAGGCGCGACGCTGTAAAGCGCGCCGCGCCTCGCTTGGATCAGGCGCCGGTCAGCTCAGGACGCCGTATTTCTTGAACCAGCCGACCATCCGGTTCCAGCCGTCCTCGGCCGCTTCCTTGCGGTAGCTCGGCCGATAGTCGGCATGGAAGCCGTGTGGCGCGCCGGGATATTCGTGAAACTCGGCGGTCTTGCCGGCGGCCTTGAGCGCCGCCTCCATGTCCTTGACCTGCTCGGGCTTGATGCCCGCGTCCTCTTCGCCATAGAGGCCGAGCACGGGCTCCTTCACCTCGGCCGCAAGCTCGATCGAGCTCTTCGGCGCTGCGTCGTTCTTGTCGATCAGGCTGCCGTAGAACGCGACGCCGGCCTTGAGGTTCGGATTGTGCGTCGAGTAGTGCCACACATTGCGGCCGCCGCGGCAGAAACCCATGATGCCGAGCTTGTTGGTGTCGCCGCCCTGCGCCTTCGCCCACGCCAGCGTGGCATCGAGATCGGCGAACAGTTCGGTGTCGGTCTTCGCATTCACCTTCGGGAAAATCTTGTCCATCTCGGTGATCTGGGTGATGTCGCCCATGCGGAAGTAATAGTCCGGCGCGACCGCGAAGGCGCCAAGATGGCCGAGGCGGCGCGTGACGTCCTTGATGTATTCGTGCAGCCCGAAGATCTCCATGCAGACGAGGATGACGGGAGGATTTTGCACGTTGGCCGGGCGCGCGTAATAGATCGGCATGTCGCCGCCCGCGACCGCGATCTTGGCGTCGCCGGCTTTCAGGCCGTCGGTGCCGGTCTTGATGACGTCGGCGCGGACCGGTCCGGCGGCAAGCGTGTAGCCCGCGGCAGCAGCGGCCGAACTCGACATGAAGCCGCGCCGAGACAGCGGCGGCACCATTTTGGACAGGCCGATGATGTCGGACGGCAGCCGTTGAACGTTCATGGATATCCTCCCGATTGATTGGCAGAGACTTTATAGACCCAGGATAATATGACGGCGCAAAGACGTACAGGCCGACAGGCCATGACTGGGAGGATCAACAATGCGCGTGAGCATAAACGCAATAGCGTTCGGCATTTTGCTGAGTGCGGCGGTCGCGTCGGCCGCATGCGCTCAGGACACCATGGCGCTGCGTCTCGGATACAATTCCAATT
>DATJYT010000201.1:0-11384 GCA_035499475.1 Xanthobacteraceae bacterium
AGCAGCACGGTGACCCGGCCGCCGACAAGATCGCAAAGCTCCCCGAGCGTCATCATGCGCTCATCGGTGCCGCGGAAGGGGACGCGCTTGAGTTCGGCTGCCGTGAAACTGTCGAGCCGCCCTTCGCCTTCGGTGAGCCGACCCAGCGCCTCGTCATGGTGCACCATCGCCTCGCCGTCGGCGCTGATCTGCAGATCGACTTCGATGCCGTAGTTGCCTGCGATCGCGGCGCGCACGGCGCCGGCCGTATTCTCGATGATGCCGTGAGCCGCATCATGCAGCCCGCGATGGGCGATCGGCCGCGCGACGAGCCATTCGAGCGAAGTCCGCACCGGTCACGACACTTCGAACAAGCCCTCGACTTCCATCGCCGCATCCGCCGGCAACGCGGCGACGCCGATCGTGCTGCGCGCGTGTTTGCCCTTGTCCCCGAAGGCCGCGACCATGACATCGGAGGCGCCGTTCATCACCTTGGGCGCGTCGGGGAAGCCGGGAGCGGCGTTGACGAAACCGCCGAGCCGCACCACGCGCGTTACTTTGTCGAGATCGCCCACTGCCGCCTTGACCTGCGCCAGCAGATTGACGGCGCAGGCGCGCGCCGCCTTCTGGCCGTCCTCGATGGAGACGCCGTCGCCAAGGCGGCCTTTGGCGACGAGTTTGCCGTCGCCGTCGAGACAGATCTGACCGGATACCATCAGCAGGTTGCCGGTGCGCACGAAAGGGACGTAATTGGCGATCGGGGCGGCGGGCTCCTTGAGAGTAATGCCGAGTTCCTTGAGTTTGTTTTCCACGGTCCCGGCCATTGCGTCCTCCAATATTCTTCGGCAGCCAGACAGAATGACTTCTTGGCCGAACGGTGCCGGCCATGCAAGCGGCTGGCGGCTCGGATCGCTGTTGCGGCAGGGCGGCAAGGCCCCTATCTTCGCCGCCATCGGGTGACAAAAAGCATCGCAAGATTTCAAGGGGAAGCGACAGGGGGTGGCCGCAGCCGGCAAGCGAACTGGACGAGAGGTTTTTATGGCTTTCGGTTTCGCGTCCGCGTCGCGGGGCGCCGCCCTTGTGATGATTTTGACGGTTTTCGCTCTGGCGCCCGGTGCCGGCGCGCAAGACGCTCCCATCGCTCAAGACGCTCCCATCGTGCTTGTCCCGCACCGGGCGATCTACGATCTCTCGCTTGGCGCGACGCGGGGCAATTCGCAGGTTGTCGGCGTCCGCGGGCGCATCCTCTATGATTTCGACGGCAATAGCTGTGACGGCTATTCGCTCGAATTCCGCCAGGTTTCCGAGCTCGATACCGGCGAGGGCAAAGTCTCGACCAGCGATCTGCGCTCGACGACATGGGAGGGCGGCGACGCCAAGAGCTACAAATTTACCTCCGAGAATTTCGTCGACGAGAATCTGGTCGATTCCGTCGACGGCCATGCCGAACACGGCGCGACCGAAACCGTGGTCGACCTCACCAAGCCGGTTCAGAAGAATTTCGATCTCGATAACAAGGTCGTCTTCCCCACCCAGCATATGGCGCGCGTGATCGCGGCGGCGCGTGCCGGCAAGACTATCTTGGATTTTCCGGTCTATGACGGCTCGGAGACCGGCGAGAAAGTGTTCGATACTCTCACCGTGATCGGCCAGAAAATCGCACCCGACGAGCGCAAGCATGACGATGCCGCGGCCGATGAGCCGGCGCTCGCCAAGCTTGCGCGCTGGCCCGTCACGATCAGCTATTTCGAGAAGGACGGAAAGCCGAAATCGAGCGAGCAAACACCGGACTACGCGATCGGCTTCGAGCTTTACGAGAACGGCGTCTCGCGGGCCTTGTCGCTCGATTACAACGACTTTGTCGTTGCCGGCAAACTGACCTCCCTCGAGTTCAAGACGCCGAAGCCGTGCCCGTGATGGGGACTTACGAGTCCTCCGGTCCCTCGAACGCCAATCCCCTGACGACGGCGTCGTCGCCGAAGCGGGCGCGCACGCTGTCGACGGCGTGCTCGGCCTGCGCCGAGCGGCCATCGACGAGGTCCGCCGGGTCGGCTTGTTCGGCCTCTACGATGGCGCTTAAGCCGACGCCGAGCAGCCGGTAGCGCGTGCCGTCGGCCTCGCGCTCGAGAAGGCCGCGCGCCGCGGCGAAAATGCGTCCGGCAAGCTGGGTCGGCGTCTCCAGCGAGCGCGCGCGGGTGCGGATGCGGAAGTCGGCGGTCTTGAGCTTCAGCGTCACGGTCGAGCCGGCAAGCTTCTTGGCTTTCAGCCGCGCCGAAACCTCTTCCGCGAGCGTCCAGAGAATGCGTTCGAGCGCGCGGAAGCCGGACAGATCGCGCTCGAAGGTCGTCTCCGACGAGACGCTCTTGGTTTCGCGGTCGGCGCTGACCATGCGCGCGTCGATGCCGCGGGCCAATCGCGACAAGCGCCGGCCCTCGTCGCCGTAGCGGCGCATCAAGTCGAGCTCGCTCGCGCGCTGCAAGTCGGCGATGCGGTGAAAGCCGTCGCGGGCAAACCGCGCCGCGCTCGCCTTGCCGACGCCGAAGATGAAGCTCACCGGCTTGGGCGCCAGGAAGTGCGGCGCTTCGCTGGCGCCGAGCACCGCAAAGCCGCGCGGCTTGTCGAGATCGGATGCGACCTTGGCGAGAAACTTGTTGCACGAGAGGCCGATCGACACCGTGATGCGCAATTGACGCTCGACGTCGAGAGCGAAGCGCGCCAGCGCCTTGGCGGGCGGCATGCCGTGCAGGCGTTGGGTGCCGGAAAGATCGAGGAATGCTTCGTCGATCGACAGCGGCTCGACCAACGGCGTCAACGCCAGCATCATCCGGCGCACTTCGCGTCCGGCTTGCGAATATTTCGCCATATTGGGCCGGACGACCTTGGCTTGCGGGCAAAGCCGCAGCGCCTCGAACATCGGCATGGCCGACCGCACGCCGTAAGTGCGGGCCACATAGCACGCCGCAGCGACCACGCCGCGCTTGCCGCCGCCGACGATGACAGGTTCCGCGGCCAGCGCAGGATCGTCACGCTTCTCGATGGTGGCGTAAAAGGCGTCGCAGTCAACATGGGCGATGGAGAGCGCCGCGACTTCGGGGTGGCGCAACAGCCGCGGCGAGCCGCAATGCCGGCACCGCGTCGCCGGCTCCGGCGCGTCGCCAAGGCAGTCACGGCAAAAGCCTGCGGTCACGGCACGTCGCGTTCCCACTGCGGAGCGAGCGTATGGCGCGCCCGCGACACCTCGGCCGGCTTGATTCCGGCGCTGTCGGCGAAAGCGATCAAGAGCCTCTCGTCGCCGAGCATATGCTCCAGGACGCCACCGAGAAAGTCGGGTTGCCGCGCCGCCGCCCGCAGGCCCTCAACCGAAAGGCCGGTGACGGAAAGGAACGCGGCAAGCTGTTCCGGCTCCGCGGCGATGAAGGAAAGCGCCTGAATTGCCAGCATTTCCGCGGCCTCTCGCCTTTGTGATGAGGGCTGCTTCATCGGTCCTATTTGCCTTTCCGTAAGAAATCGAGACTAGTTTGACGGTCACAGCGGCGGCGCGCCGGCCGCGATCCGTGCGCCTTGCCGGGGCGCGTTGAAGCGGGGCGGGCGAGGTATCGGGGGATGGCCAAAACTGTCCTGATTGTGGAGGACAACGAGCTCAATATGAAGCTCTTCCACGATCTCCTGGAGGCCCACGGCTACGCCACCGTCGGCACCCGCAACGGCATCGAAGCGCTCGATCTCGCCCGCAAGCATCGGCCCGATCTGATCCTGATGGATATCCAGCTTCCCGAGGTGTCGGGCCTCGAAGTCACCAAATGGCTCAAGGACGACCAGGAGCTGTGCCGCATTCCCGTGGTCGCCGTTACTGCCTTCGCCATGAAGGGTGATGAGGAGCGCATCCGCGAAGGGGGCTGCGAAGCCTATCTGTCGAAGCCGATCTCGGTGGGCAAGTTCATCGAGACGGTGCGTCACTTCCTGGGAACTCCGTAGGTACCGCAATGACCGCCCGTGTCCTGGTCGTCGACGACGTGCCCGCCAACGTGAAGCTGCTCGAGGCGCGGCTGTCGGCGGAATATTTCGACGTCATCACGGCCATGAGCGGCCAAGAGGCCTTGGCGATTTGCGAACGCGCCGAATGCGACCTTGTGCTGCTTGATGTCATGATGCCTGACATGGATGGCTTCGAGGTTTGCCGCAGGCTCAAGTCGAATCCCGCCACGCATCACATTCCGGTCGTCATGGTGACCGCGCTCGACCAGCCTGCCGACCGTGTGCGCGGTCTCGAAACCGGCGCCGACGACTTTTTGACCAAGCCGATTCCCGAACCGGCGCTGATCGCACGGGTGCGCTCGCTGTCGCGGCTCAAGATGATGACCGACGAACTGCGCATGCGGGCGCTGACGTCGCGCGACATCGGCATAGAATCGCCCGAGCGAGACGCGGTTGCCGACACCGGCAAGGGGGGACGCATTCTGATCGTCGACGACCGTGCGGCGTCCTACGAGCGCGTCGTGGCGACGCTCGCGACGGAGCACACCGTCGATACCGAACCCGATCCGAGCCATGCCTTGTTTCATGCCGCCGACGGCAACTACGACCTGTTGATCGTTTCGCTGAATTTGGAGAATTTCGATGCGCTGCGGCTGTGCAGCCAGGTCCGTTCGCTCGACCGCACGCGCAATCTGCCGATCCTCGCGCTCGCCGAGCCCGACAGCAGCGCCCGCATGGTGCGCGGCCTCGAAATCGGCGTGAACGATTTTCTGATACGCCCGGTCGAAAAGAACGAGCTGCTGGCGCGCACGCGCACCCAGGTGCGCAAGCGGCGCTACACCGAGCGGCTGCGCGACAACGTGCAGATGTCGATCGAGATGGCGATCACCGATCCGCTCACCGGTTTGTTCAATCGCCGCTACATGGAAACCCATCTGGCGACGCTCCTCGAACAGGCCGCAGCGCGCAGCAAGCCGCTTTCGCTGCTGGTGCTCGACATCGATTATTTCAAGGCCATCAACGACAGCCACGGCCACGACGCCGGCGACGACGTGCTGCGCGACTTCGCGTTGCGGATCAAGCGCTCGATCCGCGGCATCGATCTCGCCTGCCGGCTTGGCGGCGAGGAATTCGTCATCGTCATGCCGGAGACCGATGTCGCCGTCGCGGCGATGGTCGCCGAACGCCTGCGCCGGCGTATCGCAGCCGAACCGTTTGCGATCCAGCAGGGCGCCAAGACCATTCCGGTAACGATCTCGATCGGAATTGCGGCGCTGCGCGACAAGGACGACAACGGTGCAAGTCTGATCAAGCGCGCAGATCAGGCGCTTTATCGCGCCAAGCGCGACGGGCGCAACCGCGTCGTGCCTGACGCGGCATAAACGCGCGGCGCACGCAGTTCAATTTCCGATCAAACACAGTGAACACCGATTTTTGTTCCGGCGCCGCCGCCGGTTAAGCACAATTGTTGTGGTTGACGGCAGGTTTGCCATCGTGGCGGAATGTTGGCCGTTGATTTCCGCGCACCGGTTACGCTAGCCTTTTTCGCGACGATAAAAGCCCAAATTGGCCGAATATTTGGGCGACGAACCGCGGCGACACGTCATTCGGTTGTCACAAATAACCCTACGGAATGCTCAGGTCCGCCGCATCTCCTGGGTCCGTGGGGTTCGGCCGGTTCGGGAGCGGTGCGAGTGGCCTCCTCATGACACCGCTCTCGGCCGGCCACCTCTTTTGACCTTTGATATGCATGTTTGAAACGCAAATGCCCGGCTCAAGGCCGGGCATGGCGTCGGCGGCAAAGCCTTATCGATCTATTTGATCTTAGCTTCGCGGAACTCAACGTGCTTCTTCGCGACCGGATCGTATTTCTTCTTCGTCAGTTTGTCGGTCATCGTGCGCGAGTTCTTGCGCGTGACGTAGTAGAAGCCGGTATCGGCGCTGGACACCAGCTTGACCTTGATTGTCGTGTTCTTGGCCATGGTCGGACCTTGGTTCGATGTCTTGCCTGATTTCTCAGCGTCAACCTAGTCGCCGGGCCTCGAATGTCAAGGAATCCCGGATATTTCAAAGAACTTCGCGCACAAAGCGCTTGTGCAGCATGCGGTAAAGCGGCGCCGGATGGTCGTGGCTCATGCCGGCGGCGATACGATCCTGCAACTCCTCCAGCACGACGGCGGTGATGCCAGGCATGTCGAGGCGGCGCGCTTCGGTGATCGGCAGCCAGACCAATTCCACCAGTTCCGCATCGGGACCGACAAAGCCGTCGGCGCGGTGCGCGATGGCGGAGACATCGGCGGCGAAGAAACGGCTGTCGAAACGCAGCGGCCGCTTCGGCGGCGTAATGGCGCGGGCGATGAAATGGACCGCGCTGAGGTCGGGCAGGATGCCCTCCTTGGCGAAGGCTTCCCATTCGGCGGATGGGGCGACGACAGGCGACGCGCTGCGCGCGCCCAGCATCAGGCCGGCTTCTTCGTAGGTCTCGCGGATTGCGGCCAGTGCGAAGCCCGCCGCCTTGCCGGCGCTCGGTCGCTTCACGCGGCGCATCAGCCGCGCCACGTCGCTTGAGTGGAGCGGTGCCGCGGTCTTCATCCGCCGGTCCGTCTTTTCGACGCGGCCGCCCGGGAACACGAACTTTCCCGGCATGAAGCGATGGCGCTCGTGGCGGCGTCCGAGCAGGACCTTGGGCACAGGCTCCGACCGGTCGATGAGGATGAGCGTCGCCGAATTGCGCGGCTTCACGTTCGGGAATGTCTGATCGCGGATCGTGCGTGTCAGCCGCTCGGCACGATCGGCGGCAACGCCGCTTTCGACTGCCGGATCTCCTCTGTCACTCATGAAGCCTTTGCCTCGTTCTAGCGCCGGCGGTGCTGGGATCGTGAAGCGCGGCCGAATTTCCGCTGCCCGCGCGGCTGGTGTCCAGCCTTTTGCACGGCGGCGGAAGCATGGCGCACAAGCTTGAAACGCAAGGCGCCGGCGACCGGCGCCGCCTCGACGAGTTCGACCGTCACCGGATCGCCGAGCCGGTGCGTTTCCGAGCGGCCAATGAAGGCGCGGCTTCGCTCATCGAAGCGGTAATATTCGTCACCGATGAAGCGCGCCGGAATGAAGCCGTCGGCGCCGGTCTCGTCCAGCTCGACAAACAGGCCCGCCCGGGTGACGCCGGAAATGTGCCCGTCGAAGGTGGCGCCGACGCGATCGGCAAGAAAATGCGCGACCAGCCGGTCACCGGTTTCGCGCTCGGCTTTCATGGCGCGGCGTTCGGCGGCGGAAATATTGGCGGCGATCTCCGCCAGCGCTGGCACGTCGATGCCGTCGGCAAGTCCGTCGGAGCCGAGCTTTAGCGCGCGGATCAGCGCCCGGTGAACGACGAGGTCGGCATAGCGGCGGATCGGCGAGGTGAAATGGGCGTAGCGGCGCAGGTTGAGGCCGAAATGGCCGAAATTTTCCGGCGAGTATTCCGCTTGCGCCTGGCTGCGCAGGACGACCTCGTTGACCAGCCGCTCGAAATCGCGGCCCTTCACGCGCGCCAGAATGCGATTGAATGCGTCGGGCCGCAACGCGCCGGCCTTCGGCAGTGAAATCTCAATGGTCGCCAGAAATTCGCGCAACGCATTGAGCTTCTCCGGCGTCGGCTCGTCGTGCACGCGATAGATGAGAGGCACCCGCGCCCGTTCGCAGCTTTCCGCGGCGGCGACGTTGGCGAGGATCATGAACTCCTCGATCAACCGGTGCGATTCGAGCCGCGGCGGCACGATGATGCGGTCGACGGTGCCGTCCGATTTCAGCAGGATCTTGCGCTCGGGAATGTCGAGGTCGAGCGGTCCGCGCTCGTCGCGGGCGTGGCGCACCGCCTCATAAGCTTTGTAGAGCGGGCCGAGGATATTTTCGGCGATCGGCTCGGTGACCTCGTCGGTGCGGCCCGACACCGCAAGCTGGGCCTGCTCGTAGTGAAGCTTTGCCGCCGAGCGGATCATGACGCGGTGGAACGTGTGCGAGCGCTTGCGGCCGTCGGCACTGATGACCATGCGGACCGCGAGCGCAGGGCGATCTTCGTCGGGCCGCAGCGAGCACAGATCGTTCGAGATGCGCTCCGGCAGCATCGGCACCACGCGGTCGGGGAAATACACCGAGTTGCCGCGGCGCACCGCCTCGCGGTCGAGCGCTGAGCCCGGCCGGACATAGTGCGCGACGTCGGCGATGGCGACGCTGACGATGTGGCCGCCTGGATTGCGGGGATCGGAATCCGGCACGGCGTGGACGGCGTCGTCGTGATCCTTGGCGTCAGGCGGATCGATGGTGACGAATGGCACCTCGCGCCAATCCTCGTGCCCGGCGAGCGCCGCCGGCCGCGCCGCCTCCGCTTCGTCCATCACGGCACCCGGGAAAACGTGCGGAATGTCGTGGGCGTGAATCGCGATCAGGCTGACGGCGCGCTCGCTCTTAATGGAGCCCAGTCGTTCAACGACCGAGCCCATTGGCTGACCAAACCGGCCGTGACGCGCAACCTCGACCGCGACGAGATCGCCGTCCACCGCGCCGCCGGCATGATCGGCGCCAATCGCCAATTCGCGGCCGAGTTGTTTCTTGTCGACCGGCACCAGCCGGCCGCCGCCGTCCGGGAGCCCGCGAAAAATGCCGAGCATGCGATGCTTGGCGCGGTCGATGAGCTTGATGACGCGGCCGTTCGTTTCCTCCGCGCCATGCTGCTCGATGCGGATGAGCGCACGGTCGCCGACGCCGGCGGCTTCGCCGGGCCGTGCGCGCCGCGGCGTCACGATGTGGATCACCGGCGGCGCGCCATGGGCGTCTTCATCCCACTCGATCGGCCGCGCCAGGAACTCGCCGTCGGCGTCGCGGCCCGTGACTTCGGCGAGCACGACCGGGGGCAGGGTGCCGGCGTGGTGCAGGCGCTTGCGGCGGCGGTCGATGTGGCCGGCATCGGCAAGCTCGCGCAGCATGCGGTTGAGCGCGGCGCGGTCGGCATTCTTGGCGCCGAACGCGCGTGCGATCTCGCCGGCGCTGACCTTGCCGCTGCGTTCGCGGATGAAGGCAACGAGCTCCTCTCGCGAGGGCAGGTGACTGCGTTTCATGGGGCGCTCATTGGCCAAGTCCTTGGCCAAGGCCCGGCGGGTGAAAACTATTCGGCAGCTTGCGTGGTCTTGCGCGGGGATTTGGTGGTTGAAGCTCGCTTGGCGGCACGCTGTCTCGGCGCCTTGCCGGTGGCTTTGACGTGCCGTGCCGTTCCGGGCGAAGGCCGCTTGGCTTTTCGCGGGCGGGCATGCGGGGCCGGAGCGCTGCGATCGGCTCTCGCGTCGATCAGGGCCGCCGCCTCCTGGAGCGTGACGGTTTCGGGCGTCTTCTCGGCCGGCAGCGTCGCATTGACGCCGTTATGGCTGACGTAAGGACCGTAGCGTCCGTTCTTGGCGACGATCGGGCCGCCCTTGGTCGGATGATCGCCCAGCGCCCGGCCCGGATCGGCGCCGAACCGGCGTTCGCGCGCGGGCTTGGCGCGCTTTTCGGCAATCAGCGTCACCGCGCGATTGAGGCCGATGTTGAAAACGTCGTCGCCGTCTTCGAGATTGGCGTAGGTCTTGCCGTGCTGCACGTAGGGGCCGTAGCGGCCGATACCGGCGCGGATGGGCTCGCCGTCTTCGGGATGCCGGCCGACTTCGCGCGGCAGCGACAGCAAGGCAACGGCGCGGTCAAGATCGATCTCATCCGGCGCCACACCTTTGGGCAGGCTGGCGCGCTTCGGCTTGTCGCCGCCTTTGACGGTTTCGCCGAGCTGCAAATAAGGGCCGAAGCGGCCGCTGCGCACGCTGACATCGAGGCCGGTGGTCGGGTCCTGGCCGAGTTTGCGATTGGTGTCGCCCGCGCCGTCGGCCGACAGCGAGCGGGTGTAGCGGCAGTCCGGATAATTCGAGCAGCCGATGAAGGCGCCGAATTTGCTGAGCTTGAGCGAAAGCCGGCCGTTGCCGCAGGTCGGGCAAACGTGCGGATCGCTGCCGTCCTCGCGCGGCGGAAACAGATGCGGTTCAAGGAGCGCATCGAGCGCATCGATCACCTCGGAGATACGCAGATCCTTGGTCTCATCGATGGCGCCGATGAAATCGCGCCAGAAATCGCGCAGCACGTCGCGCCAGGGCACTTCGCTGTTGGAAATGAGATCAAGCTTTTCTTCGAGGCCGGCCGTGAAATCGTATTCGACATATTTGGCGAAGAAGCTTTCAAGGAACGCGACGACGATGCGGCCGCGGTCCTCCGGGTAAAGCCGGCGCTTGTCGAGCCGCACATATTTGCGGTCCTTGAGCACCTGCAAGATCGACGCATAGGTCGAAGGCCGGCCGATGCCGAGCTCTTCGAGGCGCTTGACCAGTGAGGCTTCCGAGTAACGCGGCGGCGGTTCGGTGAAATGCTGATTGGCGGCGATCGAGCGCTTGGTGAGGGCTTCGCCGGCGCTCATCTGCGGCAGCCGGCGCGATTCTTCGTCCTCGGGATCTTCGTCCTGGCCTTCCTGATAGACGGCGAGGAAACCGTCGAACTTCACCACCGTTCCGGTGGCGCGCAGTTCGAGCACGCGGCCGGCGACCTTGGCGTTGATATCGACCGTGGTGCGCTCAAGTTCGGCGGATTCCATCTGGCTCGACACCGTGCGCTGCCAGATCAGCTCATAGAGCTTGGCTTGATCGGCATCGAGAAAGCTTTTGGTCTGGCTCGGCCGGCGGGTGAGTTCGGTCGGGCGGATAGCTTCGTGCGCTTCCTGCGCATTCTTGGCCTTGGTCTCGTAGCGGCGCGGCGCGCCCGGCACGTAGCTTGCACCGAAGTCGGCGCCGATCACCTGGCGGGTTGCGGCAATCGCCTCATCGGCAATCTGCACGCCGTCGGTACGCATATAGGTGATGAGGCCGACGGTTTCGCCGTCGATATCGACGCCTTCGTAAAGGCGCTGGGCGACGCGCATCGTGTGCGCAGGAGCAAAGCCGAGCTTGCGGCTTGCTTCCTGTTGCAGGGTGGAGGTGGTGAACGGCGGCTGCGGATGCCGCTTGACCGGCTTCGCTTCCACCGACGTGACCGTGAAGGCCGCGGTCTCGAGCGCCTGCTTGAACGCCTCGGCTTCGGCACCCGAGCCGATGTCGAGACGCTGCAGCTTCTTACCGTCGGCGCCGACGAGGCGCGCTTCGAAAGTCTCCTGCCGCGGCGTCGCCAGCGTCGCAACCAGCGACCAATATTCCCTGCGGACGAATTTTTCGATTTCGAGTTCGCGGTCGCAGACCAGCCGCAGCGCCACCGACTGCACGCGGCCGGCCGAGCGCGCGCCGGGAAGCTTGCGCCACAGCACCGGGGAGAGTGTGAAGCCGACCAGATAATCGAGCGCGCGACGCGCCAGATAGGCATCGACCAGGGCCTGATCGATGGCGCGCGGATGT
>DATJYT010000202.1:0-3172 GCA_035499475.1 Xanthobacteraceae bacterium
GAACGTTCATTGCACGACTCAATGTTCGTATTGGGCAAGCCGCACGCCGCTGAACTGCCAGCGGGCCGGCGGATAAAAGAAGTTGCGGTAGCTCGCACGCGCGTGGCCCGCGGGCGTCGCCAGCGACGAGCCGCGCAGCACCATCTGGTTGACCATGAACTTGCCGTTGTACTCACCCAGCGCCCCGGGTGCGGCGCGGTAGCCCGGATATGGGGAATAGGCGCTGCGAGTCCACTGCCAAACGACGCCGAAGGCGTCGTTCAGCGCGCCGGCTCTGGCGGCGACCTCCCATTCGGCTTCGGTTGGTAAATCCTTGCCGGCCCAATGGGCGAAAGCGTCGGCTTCGTAATAACTTACATGGCAAACCGGGCGGTCACGCTCGACCCTGCGCAGGCCACCGAGGGTCATGGTGAACCAGGCGCCGTCGATCTGCCGCCAATAGCCGGGCGCAGTCCAGCCCTGCGTTTCGATGGTAGCCCAGCCGTCTGACAGCCAAAGCGTGGGCGTCGTGTAGCCGCCGTCGGCCATGAATTCGAGCCACTCGCCATTGGTGACCAGCGACGGCGCAAGCCGCACAGGCTGCAACAGCACCCTGTGGGCCGGCTGCTCGTTGTCGAAGCAGAAACCATCGCCACCATGCCCGATCTGATGGATCCCGACGACCAGTGCGTCGGCGGCGACGCCGACGCTGCCGCTCTGCGGCCATTGCCAATCTGGATCATAAGCGGGATGCGTTTCGTTGAACGAGAACGCGTGCAGGATGTCGGTGAGCAATAATTCCTGGTGCTGCTGCTCATGATTGAGTCCGACTTCGATGATCGGCACGAGCGATTCGAAATCGTTGGTGGATTCGATCAGCGCCGCGACCGCCGCATCGACATGCGCCCGATAGGCCGTCACTTCGGCGGCGTTCGGGCGCGTGACCAGGCCGCGCTGCGGACGCGCCTGGCGCGGCCCCGCCGACACGTAATAGGAATTGAACAGAAAAGCGAAGCGCTCGTCGAATGGCTGGTAGCCCGGCGCGAAAGGGCGCAGCAGAAATTGCTCGAAGAACCATGTCACGTGGGCGCGGTGCCACTTGGTCGGGCTCGCGTCAGGCATCGACTGGACGACTTGATCTTCGGCCGACAGCAAAGCCGCGCGGCGCTCGGTTTCCGCACGAACCAAACGAAAGGCATTGAGCCATGTTTGGCGGGAATCAGCGGCCGGCCGATCGGCCCAGTTTGCGGCAGTCTCTCGAGACGGATCGGCTGCCCGCAGGTACGGGAAAGCAGCAGGTGATGGCATTGCTTGGTCCGAAAGAGCTGGATCAATCGCAGCAGTTCAAAGGCTGGGAAGATAATCGGTCCCGGGCTAGGCGGTTCCCATACATGGCGTATCCGCCGCAGACTACAACGCTATTCCGCGCACCTTAACAAGGATGTGATCGGACCCGCAATTCCTCCCGGGGATTGCGGCGAAAGTTGTCCTAAGCGACCCTCCCGACGTATGTTTTCGCCCTGGAGATGCCGACGGATGAAGCAGCGCATGGTGAAGAGACGCAGCCGTAGCCGGGCCATGCTGCCGCGCGAGCGCGCCGATTATTCGGCCATCATCGACCGGCCGCCGCTGAAACTTCCCGATGGGGCGCGTGTCGTATTCTGGACCATCGTCAATCTCGAAGTCTGGGACATCGGCAAGCCGATGGCGCGGCAGGTGCTCGCGCCGCCGGCCGGCGTCACTCATCTTCCCGACGTGCCGAACTGGAGCTGGCACGAATACGGCATGCGGATCGGCGTCTGGCGCTTCTTCGATCTGTTCAAGCGGCAGCAGATTCGGCCGACGCTCGCGATAAATGCCCGCGTGTGCGAAGACTACGCCCGCGTGGCGCAGGAGGCGAAGAGCGATCGCTGGGAATTCATGGGCCACTCCTACGAGCAAGGCCCGATCCACAAGGAGCCGAACCAGAAGGCGATGATCGCGCGCTCGCTTGATGTGCTGGAAAAGTTTTGCGGCAAGCGCCCTGTCGGCTGGCTCGGCCCTGGCCTGACCGAAACGCTGGAAACGCCGGACCTGCTCGCGCAAGCCGGCATTCGCTATATCGGCGACTGGGTTTATGACGACGAGCCGTCAACGATTCGAACCGCACACGGCCCGCTGGTGACGCTGCCCTACACCATGGAGCTCAACGACATCCCGATGATGGCGGTGCAGCACCACGAAAGCGATCATCTGCTCAAGCGCACCATCGATCAGTTCGACCGTCTCTATGCCGAAGGCGAGCACCGCGCCAAAATCCTTTCGCTCGCCATCCATCCCTATCTCAGCGGCCAACCGCACCGGATCAAATATCTCGAGGCGATTTACGATTACGCGCGCCGGTTTGACGGCGTGCTGTATTGGACCGGCGAGGAGATTTTGCAGTGGTATTCAGAATCGCGTTGACCGGTCTCCTGATCGCCGGATTGCTTGCGGGCCGCGCCGCACATGCGGCGGCGCCGTGCCGCACCAGCGGGTCATACGATGCGTGGCTCGCGGCGTTCGAGCGCGAGGCGCTTTCGCTGGGAATCACCCAGCGCGCCATTTCGGCTGCGGCCCCAAGCCTCACTTACGACCAGCGCATCGTGAATATCGATCGCGGCCAGCGCGTCTTCACCCAGACGTTTCTGGAATTCTCCGATCGCATGGCGGCCGCCTACCGTATTCAAACCGGCGGAGCGAAGATCAAAACTTACGCGCCGGTGTTCGCGCGCATCGACCAGCAATACGGCGTGCCGGCCCCCGTCATCGTCGCGTTCTGGGCGCTCGAAAGCGACTTCGGCGCCAACATGGGGAATGATCATTCGCTGAGCTCGATCGCCTCGCTGGCCTACGATTGCCGCCGCGCCGACCGCTTTCGCGCGCAGCTCTTCGATGCGCTGCGTCTGATCGAGCGCGGCGACCTGCGGCCGGACGAAATGATCGGCTCATGGGCCGGCGAGCTCGGCCAGACCCAGATGATGCCGTCGGAATATTTCAAATATGCGATCGACTACGACGGCGACGGCAAGCGCAATCTCATTCGCAGCGTGCCCGACGTGCTCGGCTCGACCGCGAATTATCTCGTCGGCCTCGGCTGGAAGCACGGCGAGCCGTGGCTCACCGAAGTGCGCGTGCCGGCCAATATGCCGTGGGATCAGGCCGACCTCGCCAT
>DATJYT010000203.1:0-5233 GCA_035499475.1 Xanthobacteraceae bacterium
CGCGCACGAATTTCGTTCTGCGCCGGAACTGGCAGTTCGTCGATTCGCGGCATGCGCGGGGTCCGCGTTTGCGGCCGCTCGGCCTGCGGCGGAATAAACGTCTGCGGCGGCTCCTCGACCTCGGGACCGCTGGCGGCTGGATCGATGAACAATGAAGGCTTGGGCGCCAGCGGACGGATCGTGACATCGTCGCCGCCGCTTGGCGGCATGATCGCCGCGGCGATGGCCGCCTTGGCGGCTGAAGCGATCGAGGCATTGACGGAAGCGGATGCCAAGGCCGCCGCCGGAGATGCAACCGGCGGCGCTGCCACGGGGCGTGGCGGCTCGGCGCGCTCAACACGTTCAGCGACACGCGGATTTTCGGCGCGCAGCCGGTGCGCGACCTCGGCGATGCGCTGTTCCGCCGCTTGCAGCGGCGGCTGCTGGGCAGCGGCCTGCTGATCGATACCGGTCGCCACCACCGACACCCGGATGATGCCGTCGAGGCTCTCGTCGAAGGTAGCACCGACGATGATGTTGGCATCCTGGTCGACCTCACCGCGGATGCGGGTCGCCGCCTCGTCGACCTCATAAAGCTTGAGATCGCGGCCGCCGGTGATGGAGATGAGAAGCCCCCTGGCGCCTTTCATCGAAGCATCATCGATCAGCGGATTGGAGATGGCGGCTTCAGCCGCCGTGAGCGCCCGCTTCTCGCCCTCGGCCTCGCCGGTTCCCATCATTGCCTTGCCCATCTCGCGCATCACGGCGCGCACGTCGGCGAAATCGAGGTTGATGAGGCCTTCCTTGACCATCAGGTCGGTGATGCAGGCGACGCCCGAGTAGAGCACCTGGTCCGCCATCGCAAAGGCGTCGGCGAACGTGGTCTTCTCATTCGCCACGCGGAACAGGTTCTGGTTCGGGATGATGAGCAGCGTATCGACGCATTTCTGGAGTTCGGCGATGCCAGTATCGGCGACGCGCATGCGGCGCTGGCCTTCGAAGTGGAACGGCTTGGTGATGACGCCGACGGTGAGGATGTTGAGTTCGCGCGCCACCTTGGCGATGACCGGCGCCGCGCCGGAGCCGGTGCCGCCGCCCATGCCCGCCGTGACAAACACCATGTGGGCGCCGGAGAGATGATCGCGAATCTCGTCGAGCACCTCCTCGGCGGCGGCGCGGCCGACCTCGGGCTGCGAACCGGCGCCGAGCCCTTCCGTCACCTGCACCCCCATTTGAATGACGCGCTCGGCCTTCGACATGGTGAGCGCCTGGGCGTCGGTGTTGGCGACGACGAAGTCGACGCCCTGCAAGCCGGCGGTGATCATATTGTTGACGGCGTTGCCGCCGGCGCCGCCGACGCCGAACACGGTGATGCGCGGCCGCAGCTCACGAATATCGGGGATGTTCAGATTGATGGTCATGGTTGCCTCGTTTTCCTTGCGCGGGCGCTTTCGACGCCCTGCCCCGGCCGGTCCGCCACCGGTCGATGCGATTCACTGGCTTCGGCTCTGGGGGCCATCAGAAACTCTCGCGAAGCCATCGTCCTACACGGGCGAAGTAGCCGCCCGTACCCGTCATGAGATGCCGCCGGCGGCGCGGCTCGAAATGCTCGAGATGCGCAGCCTGCGGGTAAACCAAAAGTCCTGCGGCGACGGCGAAAGCCGCGCCCTTTGCCGCGTCCGGCATGCCGCTGATGCCGAGCGGCCGTCCGATCCGCACCGGACGGCCGAGAATGCGCGAAGCAAGATCCGACAATCCGGTAAGCTGGCTCGCGCCGCCGGTGAGCACGACGCGCCCGCGCGGTTCGGCCGCGAACGGAGAGGCCGCGAGACGATCGCGCACCATTTCAAGAATCTCTTCCACGCGCGGCTTGATGATCTGCACGAGTGTCGCCCGCGAAACGAATTGCGCCTGATCGCGCTCGTCTTCGCTGATGGGCGGCACCGTAATCATGTCGCGCTCGTCCGACCCGCCGCTGAGCACACTGCCATAAAGCGTCTTGATTCGCTCGGCATCGACGATGCGGGCATTGAGTCCGCGCGCGAGGTCCATGGTGACGTGCTGGCCGCCGAGCGCGAAACCTTCCAGATGAACGAACCGGCCGCCGACAAACACCGCCATCGTCGTGGTGCCGGCGCCCAAGTCGATCACGGCCGCGCCGAGATCGGCCTCGTCGTCGGCCAGGACCGAAAGCCCGGCCACATAGGGGCTCGCGACCATCGCTTCGACATCGAGGTGACAGCGCTCGACCGCGAGCATCAGGTTGCGAGCGGCCGCCGTTTCGGTGGTGGCGACGTGCATGTCAACGCCGAAGCGGCCGCCGAGCATGCCGCGCGGATCGCGGATGCCGTCGGCGCCGTCGATCGAGTAACCGACCGGCAGCGAATGCAGCACCGCGCGGCCGTCGCGCTGCGAGTGCCGGCTGCCGGCCGCAAGCACGCGGGCGATGTCGCCCTCAGAGACGCCGGCGCCGACGATATCGATGTCGGCGGCGAACAACTCGCCGGCGAGCCGTCCCGAAGAGATCGACAACACGACCGACTCGATTTCCACCGCGGCCATGCGTTCGGCAGTATCGACGGCCTGCCGGATGACCTGCTCGGCTTGCGCAAGATTGACTACGCCGCCGGCCTTCATGCCGCGCGCACCGGTATGACCGAAGCCGACGACCTCGACCGCATGGCTCCTGCGGGTCAGAACCTGCTGCGGCGGATGCGGCCGCAGCCGCGCGATCAGGCAGGCGACCTTGCTCGATCCGATGTCGAGCGCGGCCACCAGCGCGCTGCGCCGCGGCGGAATCGGTTTCATCTTCGGCGTCAGGCCGTAGTGGAGGGCAGTCATGCGTCACCCGCCTTCTTTTTCTTTTTCGGCTGCAACGCTTCGTCGCGCGCCTGCGCGGCGGCGTCGGAGAGCCGCACCGTGACCCGATCGGGCAACCGCAGATCGACCACGGTGATATCGCGGGACAACAGTTTCTTGTCGCGGTCGAGCGCGGCCAGTTCGGCAAGCGCGTGATCGACGTCGGCTTCAGGCAGACGAATGTCGATGCCGTTGATGAGGCGCAGATTCCAGCGCCGTTCCGCCACCAGGATCGAGGCCCGCAGCATCGGCCGCAGATCGGGATAGCGATTGACGATCGTCAGGAAGGCCTTGGCCTGACGTTGAGCGCCCCGCCCAACCACAAGCGGCAGGCCAAGATAGCGGTCTTCGACGAACGGTTCGAGCACCGTGCCGTCGTCGGCGATCACGCTGACGCGCCCGTCCTTCTGCCAAAGCGCGAAGGCCTGCCGCTCGCTGATGGTGATCTGAAGGCGGTCCGGATAAAGCTTCAGCACTGCCGCGTCGCCGATCCACGGATTGGCCAACAGGCGCGCGCGCGCCGCCTCGGCGTCGAGGAACAGGAGCGATGCGCGGCCGGTCACGCCCGCGGTGGTGAGGATTTCCTCGCGGCTCACTTCCTTGGAGCCGGTCAGCGAGATCGCGGCGATGCGGAACCCGAACGAATTGGCGACCGTGTCGCGCGCGTCCTTGAACCAATTGACGATGTCGGGAACGTGCTGCCCTTCGATCACGCCGTAGCTCAGGCTCGCGCCGAGCAGCAGAACCGAAGCCGCGATACCGATGCCGCGCGGCAGCGGCAGGCGCGTCAGCCGTGACATCCAACGTCCGACAAAGCGGCGATAAGCGGGCGTCCAAGTCAGCCGTGACCGCCGCCGGCGAGAAGCCGTCAAGGCGCGCGCCTGCACTGGCCCGTTTCTCGGCGCGCCGGCCTCCTGATCCCCTGATGGCCCCGACCGCATCAGCGGTTGGTCGAGGCGTCCTCCACCATCCATTGCACCAGCTCGTCGAACGTGATCCCCGCATACGCGGCAAGCTCAGGCACAAGCGAAGTCTCGGTCATGCCGGGTTGGGTATTCACTTCAAGGCAGACCAGCTCTCCCGTCCCCCGATCGTCGTAGCGGAAGTCCGCGCGACTCACGCCGCGGCAGCCAAGCGCGCTGTGGGCAGCCAAGCTGAGTCTTCGGACCTCCTGGTAAACATTTGGTAAAATTTGCGCCGGCAGGATGTGTCTGGAGCCGCCCGGAGCGTATTTGGACTCGTAATCGTAGAACCGGGTCGTCGGCACGATTTCGATGACATCGAGCGCGCGGTCGCCGAGCACGGCGCAGGTCAGTTCCTTGCCGGGGATGTAGCGCTCGATCATGACCTTCTCGCCGAAGGCCCAATCGTCGCGATAAAGCTCCTGGGGCGGCTGGGCGTGGTCCGCGGTGACGATGAAGACGCCGACACTCGAGCCCTCGGCAACCGGCTTGACCACGTAGGGCGGTTTCATCAGGTGGCGCTTGGCCGCCTCGAAGCGCGAGGCCACGAGCCCTTCGGCAACCGGCACGGCCGCGGCGCAGAACAGCGCCTTGGCATAATCCTTCTGCATGGCGAGCGCCGACGCCATCACGCCCGAATGGCTGTAGGGGATGTCGAGAATCTCGAGAAGCCCCTGCAAGGTGCCGTCCTCGCCGGGCCGGCCGTGAAGCACGTTGAGGGCGACGTCGGGCTTTGCCGCCATCAGCACGGCGGCGATTTCGCGGGTCACGTCGATCGGCGTGACGCGGTAGCCGCGGCGGATGAGCGCGTCGGCGCAGGCCTTGCCGGAGCGCAACGAGACTTCGCGCTCGGCCGACCACCCACCCATGAGAACGGCGACATGCTTGGCCATGTGACAGCCGGCGGCCTCAACCGGTTCCGCTGATTCGCATGGCCAACCAATAGAATCGACAATTGGCGAAACGTCGAGAGTCTCAGCGGCCCGTCACAATCGGATTTGGGGCGCCGTCATAAAGCCAGGCCAGGCAATCGAACATGTGCGCCTCGTCCCAATCGGCCACTGTGGCATTGCGGACGTCCCGGGCGACGCCTTCGTCGAGATGGTAAAAATCCCACAGCGCGCGGGATTCAAGCTGCACGCGCGCGGTGCGAAGGAGCCGCGCGGCCTCGAAACGGCGAAAGGCGTCGGCAAAGTCGCCATTGGTGGCATGGATCAGCTCGGCGAGGCAGAGGCCGTCCTCGATCGCCATACAGGCGCCCTGCGCCAGGGATTGCAGCGGCGCGTGCGCGGCATCGCCGAGAAGAACGATACGGCCCTTGTGCCAATGCCGCGCTGGATCGCGGTCGCCGACCGAGCGGCGCCACTGCAGGTCCATCGTGGCGATCAGTGCCCGCGTTGCCGGATGCGTTTCACGGTAAATATGGCCAAGTT
>DATJYT010000204.1:0-9281 GCA_035499475.1 Xanthobacteraceae bacterium
GATATCGATGGCCAACATATCGGCCGCCGACATGGAAACCTGAAAGCGCAAAGAGAGGCTCCATGAGCGCTTCCAACGACACCAACAGTTTCGGACGGCGCGACGCTGTAGCGGAACCGCGCACAGTGGTCCCTACCGACCGCGCGAGGCAGGGCGTGACAGGGCACAATGTCCGCTACGTGCTGGGGATAGGACTGGCTGCTGTGGTGATCGCGTTTTTGGCGCTCTATCTTGCCTACTTCGGCTGAAGCGGCGTCCAGTGTCTGATACGCGCCAAACGCGCGAGGCGGCGACAGCGCGCCGCCTCGCGAAATGCTAAGCCGCCGAGCCGCTATTCGGCAGGAACGAGAGCTTCCCCGCCTCCGCTTGCACTTCCACTTCCGGTGAGGGCCGGCGCGAGGGCCGGATAGCGGCTGAGCGCAATCAGGAATACCGCCACGATCGCATAGGCAGTCGCGACCGTCGGCGATACGGCGATGCCGACCGCCTGGCCGTGCATGAAACCGAAGAACGTCAGCACGGCGCCGGCGAGTGCGAACGCGGCGGCGTTGACGAACTTCTTGTCGATGACGCTGGCGCCGACGGCGGCCAGCACCAGGCCGGTGAGGATGGCGCCGCCGCCCATGGTCTCGAGGCCCGGATAGAGCACGCCGACATTCGCAAGCTTGTCGGCGCCGAGCTTCTCCGCGTCGGTGCCGGCGACCTGGAGCGCGCCATCCATCAGGGTTTTGGCCCACGCCGCCACATGCGGCGTCAGCGCCAAGATGATGGCAGGCGCGTGAACCTTCGGCGTAGTCTGGAACGCCTGCGCGCCGATCAGCATGCCGATATAGAGCAGGATTGGCGAAATCGCGACCACCGGCACGACGGCGAGCAACAGCGCGATGATGCCGAACCACGACAGCACGATCACCATGACGCCGACCGCGGCCGAATAGCCGATGCGGCCGCCCATGCCCTTCCAGCCCGGATGGCCGATATAGACCGCGTTGATGTAGGGATTGCCCATCAGGCAGCCGATCAGGCTGACAACGCCGTCGGCCGTCAGCACGCGCGTCGTCGGATACGGATCGCCGCCGGCCTCCGCGCTCTCGACATTGTCCATGGCCTCAACCAGGTCGTAGATGCCGAACGGCACCGCAGTGACCAGAATGATGCCCAGATAATGGAAACCGGAGAACACGTGATTGAAGGCGGGAATCGGCACGTTGAAGCCGAAATTTGAGAACGCGTCGATGACGCCCTTGCCGCTCAGCCCGCCGTAATTGAGACCGAACAGATTTGAGCCCCAGGCGATAAGCATGCCGACGCCGATGGCGACAAGGCCGGCCGGGATGCCCTTCGGATATTGGAAGCCGCCCAGCCAGTTCACGACGATGACGGCAAAGCAGGTGAGCCCGATCACCGGCGTCATGTACATTTGCAGCGCTGGCGTCATGGAGATGAAGGTGATCGACACGCCGGCAAGCGTTCCAAGCAGGGCCGCCCGCGGCGTGATCCTGCGAATGATCGGCGCGATGAAGCCGCCGATCATCAGGATGAAGCTCTGGAAGAACACCCAGACCAATCCGGCTTCCCAGCCTTGGATCGGATCATGGGTCTTGAGTGCGATCGGCAGCATGATCACCAGGGTCACGATGAACATGTGCGGCACGCTGATCCCCGAGGGCAGCGCGCACACGTCATTGCGCCCGGTTCGCTTGGCGAGCCGGTAGGCCAGATAGGCATAGTAGAAGGTCGACAGGCACATCATCAGGCCCATCGCAGGCAGAATGCGGCCGAAGACGATCGAGTCCGGCATTTTCAGCACGAAACGCAGAAGGATGGTCAACGTCAGCATGTTGACCAGAATGTTGGTGCCGAATCCGAAAAAGGCATTCCAGTCGCCTGCACTCCAAAGCTTTGGACGAAAATCCGCCGGCACTGTCGTCGATGATGACATGTCACGCTCCCCTTGCGGCAGCTCTTGCTTCGAACTGCGCTATTCCCTTGTCGAGTAACGGCGCGAGCGAGGTCAAAAGCGACTCCGACCCGGCCACCGAGCCGAAAATCCCTCCTTGCGCCTTGATCATCGCAAGCCCCGCCTGGTGGAATTCCGGAAAATAGGATGCACAGCAGTCCGACAGCGCGATGCAGCGGAAACCACGATCGTTGGCCTCGCGGATCGTGGTGTTCACGCACACTTCGGTGGTGACGCCGCAGACAAACAGCGTGTCGATGCCGCGGTTGCGCAGCATCAGATCGAGATCGGTCTGGTAAAAGGCGCCCTTGCCCGGTTTGTCGATCACCGGCTCGCTCTTGAGCGGATAGAGATCGGGAATGATGTCGTGGCCGGGCTCGCCGCGCACCAGAATGCGGCCCATGGGACCGCGCGCGCCGATGCGATTTTTGGGATCACCGCGCTCGACTTTGTGCGGCGGCGCATCTGAAAGATCGGGACGGTGGCCTTCGCGGGTGTGTATGACCAGCATGCCGAGTCGCCGCGCGGCGGCAAGCACCGCGCTGCATGGCGCGACGGCCGCTTGCAGCTTCGAAACGTCGTTGCCGAGCGCGGCGCCGAAGCCGCCCGGTTCTAAAAAATCTCGCTGCATGTCAATGATGACCAGCGCACTTTTATCGAGATCGACGGACAACGGCGCCGGCTCTGCGTCGAGCCTGATGCGGGGCATCAAAAACCCTCCCCCTGGTAGCCAAGCAAAAACGTGCAAGAACGGGGCCAGCAAAAAGCCGCAAAAAACGCGGTCGCGCTCACGTTGTTTGCCTAATTATTGAGCGCAAACTGCCCAACGGGCTTCTACAGCGCACAGCGTTTACGCCGATAAGCGCGCAGATGGCGTCCAATCAACGACTTATGCTGCGTCAACGTCTCCAGTCCGGTGTGGCACGCGGCTTGCGGAAGCAGGTCCAACACAACACCCGCTCGAGCCCTGGGAGCCGTCGATGAAGCGCCGCGAATTCCTCAAATCCATGACTGCATTGACCGCCGCCGGCGCCGTTTCGGCACCGGCGATCTGGTCGCCGGCAAAGGCGCAGTCGCGCCAGGAGACGCTGCTCATCGTCTCCGAAAGCGGACCGAACAATCTCGACATTCACGGCGTCGGCACCAACGTGCCGGGCTACGAAGTCTCGTGGAATTGCTACGACCGGCTGATCAGCCACGAGATGAAGACGCTGCCGAACGGGCAGCGCTATTACGACCGCGACAAGTTCAAGATGGAGCTCGCCGACGACATGAACATCGGCGACATGTCGGTGACCTTCAAGCTCAAGAAGGACGCCGTCTTCCAGGACGGCACGCCCGTCACCGCCAAGGACGTCAAATGGTCTTTGGACCGCGCCGTCACGGTCGGCGGCTTTCCGACCTTCCAGATGGGCGCCGGTTCCCTCACCAAGCCCGAGCAATTCGTCGTCGTCGACGACCACACCTTCCGCATAGACTTCCTAAAAAAGGACCGGCTGACCGTTCCCGATCTCGCCGTCATCGTGCCCTGCATCATCAATTCCGAACTGGTGAAGAAGCACGCCACCGCGCAGGATCCCTGGGGTCTCGAATTCACCAAGCTCAATACCGCGGGCAGCGGCGCCTACAAGGTGACGAGTTGGACGGCCGGCTCCGAAGTCGTGCTCGAACGCAACGAAAACTGGAAAGGCGGTCCGCTGCCCAAAATCAAGCGCGTGGTCTGGCGCATGGTGCCGTCGGCCGGCAACCGCCGCGCGTTGCTCGAGCGCGGCGACGCCGACGTATCCTACGATCTGCCGAACAAGGACTTCACCGAGCTCAAGACCGACGGCAAGCTCACGATCATCTCGACGCCGTACTCGAACGGCATCCAGTATATCGGCATGAACGTGAAGAACCCGCCTTTCGACAACGTAAAGGTGCGTTACGCCATGGCGTACGCCATGCCGTATCAGAAGATCATGGACGCGGTGCTGTTCGGCCTCGCCAAGCCGATGTTCGGGGCGTCGGCCGATGCGCCGACCGAAGTGGCGTGGCCGCAACCGACCAAGTTCAACACCGATCTCGACAAGGCGAAAAAGCTTCTCGCCGAATCGGGCGTCGGCAGCATTGACGTGCCTATCTCGTTCGATCTCGGCTTTGCCGGCGTCAACGAGCCGATCTGCGTGCTGGTGCAGGAAAGCCTCGCGCAGCTCGGCATCAAGACCACGATCAACAAGGTACCGGGCGCCAACTGGCGCACCGAGCTCACCAAAAAGACGATGCCGCTCTTCACCAACGTCTTTTCGGGCTGGCTCGATTACCCGGAGTACTTCTTCACTTGGTGCTACCACGGCGGCAATTCGATCTTCAACACGATGGACTACCAGTCGCCGGCTATGGACAAGCTGATCGACGGCGCCCGCGCGGCTGCGGCGAGCGGCGACAAGACCGCCTACGGCACCGACGTGAAAGGCTTCGTCGATCTCGCCTTCACCGACTTGCCGCGCATCCCGCTCTATCAGCCCTACGTCAATGTGGCGATGCAGAAGAATATCAGCGGCTACGAGTACTGGTTCCACCGCCGGCTCGATTACCGCACGTTCGCGAAAGGATGAGGTGATGCGTTCCTGCAATCTCGCCCTTCTCCTCGCGTGCGGAGAGAGGTGAGGAAATGCCATGCTGACCATGATCCTCAAGCGCGCGGCGATGGCGATCCCGAGCCTGATCGGCGTCGTGATCGTCACCTTCCTGCTGACGCGCGCGCTGCCGGGCGACCCGGCGGCCTATTTCGCCGGACCCGCGGCATCGCCGCAGGCGATCGAGGAAGTCCGCGTCAAGCTCGGTCTCGACAAGCCGCTGGTGGTGCAATTCGGACACTATGTCGTCGATCTCGCCCACGGCAATCTCGGCACCTCGCTGACCACGGGGCAGCCGGTCGTGACCGAGCTGCGCAATCGACTGCCGGCGTCGGCGGAGCTCACGTTGCTCGGCCTCCTGGTCTCGATCGTCATCGCAGTGCCGCTCGGCATCCTCGCGGCGACCCGGCCGAACTCGCTGCTCGATCACGCCTGTCGCGTGATATCGACCGCCGGCGTCTCGCTGCCGGTGTTCTTCACCGGCCTGATCCTGGTCTACATCTTCTACTACCGGCTCGGTTGGGCGCCGGCGCCGCTCGGGCGGCTCGACGTGTTCTATAGCGCGCCGCCGCAGGTGACCGGCTTTTATCTGATCGACAGCCTGATCGCCGGTCAGGGCGAAGTGTTCACGGCGAGCCTCAAGCAGCTCATCCTGCCGGCGCTGACGCTCGGCATATTCTCGCTGGCGCCAATCGCGCGCATGACCCGCGCCTCGATGCTGGCGGTGCTGTCGTCAGACTTCGTGCGCACGGCGCGCGCGAGTGGGCTATCGTCTTTCACGGTCATCATCACCTACGCGTTCCGCAACGCCCTCATCCCGGTCATCACCACGCTCGGCATGGTGTTCTCGTTTCTTCTCGGCGCCAACGTGCTGGTCGAGAAGGTTTTCGCCTGGCCGGGCATCGGCTCCTACGCCGTCGAGGCGTTGCTCGCTTCCGACTTCGCGCCGGTGCAGGGCTTCGTGCTGACCATGGCGGTGATGTACGTCGCCATCAACCTGTTGATCGACATTCTCTACGGCGTCATCGATCCGCGCGTGAGGCTCGAAGCATGAGCCGCGCTGCCATCGCATTCGGTAAACGGGGGCCACGATGAGCGACATTGCCGCACCGGCACGACGCGAGAGCGGCCTCGGAGCGCTCGTTCGCCAGGCGCGCTATGTGATCTCGGAAAACCCGGTCACCGGCTTTGCCTTCGCACTGTTCGTGCTGATCGTGCTTGCCGCCGTGTTAGGTCCGGAACTCGTGCCTTACGACCCGCTCGCCAGCGCGACGTCCGAAGCGCTGCAGCCGCCGAACGCGCATCACTGGTTCGGCACCGACCAGCTTGGCCGCGATGTCTTCAGCCGCGTCATCGTCGCGACGCGGCTCGACTTCTTCATCGCGGTTGCGTCGGTCGCGCTGGTGTTCCTGATGGGCGGCCTGGCCGGCGTCGCCGCCGGATTCTTCGGCGGCTGGACCGACCGCATCGTCGGCCGCATCGCCGACACCATCATGGCCTTCCCGCTGTTCGTGCTCGCCATGGGCATCGTCGCGGCGCTCGGCAACACCGTGCAGAACATCGTGCTGGCGACCGCGATCGTGAACTTCCCGCTCTATGCGCGCATCGCCCGCGCCGAAGCCAATGTCCGACGCGAGGCGGGCTTCGTCGAAGCGGCGCGGCTATCGGGCAATTCCGACTGGCGCATCCTCACGTTTCAGATTCTGCCCAACGTATTTCCGATCCTGGTCGTGCAGATGTCGCTGACCATGGGTTACGCCATCCTCAATGCGGCCGGCCTGTCGTTCATCGGTCTCGGCGTGCGGCCGCCGACGCCGGAATGGGGCATCATGGTCGCGGAAGGCTCCGCCTTCATGGTGTCGGGCGAATGGTGGAACGCGACCTTCCCGGGCGCAGCCCTGATGGTCGCGGTGTTCTGCTTCAACCTGCTCGGTGACGGGCTGCGCGACATGGTCGATCCGCGGAGGCGAACGTGACGATTGCACCCACCCTCAGCGTCGAAGGGCTTTCGGTCGAATTTCGCACCCGCGGCGGCACCGTGCGCGCGCTGGAGAGTGTCAGCTTCAGCGTCGAGAAGGGCGAGACGATCGCGCTGGTCGGCGAATCGGGATCCGGCAAATCGGTGACCGCTTATGCGGTGATGGGCATTCTCGATCCCGCCGGCCGGGTCAGCGCCGGCCGCGCCATGTTCGGCGGGCTTGATCTGCTCGCCGCCAAGCCCAGCCAGCTTGCCGACGTGCGCGGCCGCGAGATCGCTATGATCTTCCAGAACCCGCGCACCGCGCTCAATCCGATCCGGCCGGTCGGCCGTCAGATCGCCGACGTGCTGATCCGCCACGGCAATGTGCCGCGCCGCGAAGCGCCGGCCCAGGCGATCGAAATGCTGCGCGCCGTGGGCATCACCGATCCGACGCGCCGCGCCAAGGCCTACCCGTTCGAAATGTCCGGCGGCATGTGCCAGCGCGTCATGATCGCGATCGCGCTCGCGGCCAAGCCTTCGCTCCTCATTGCCGACGAGCCGACGACCGGCCTCGACGTCACCACGCAAGCCGTCATCATGGATCTCGTCAACGATCTCGCCAAGGAGCTCGGGATGGCGACGATCTTCATTACCCACGACCTCGCTCTTGCCGGCCAGCACTCCTCGCGCATCGTCGTCATGCACGCCGGCCACGTCGTCGAGAACGCGCCGACGCAGGAGCTGTTCGATCATCCGCTGCATCCCTATACGGCGGAACTGATCGCGGCGACGCCGGATTCGGCGGCGAGCCTCGACGAGCTCGCCTCCATTCCCGGTTCGCTGCCCGATCTGCGCCGCGCCGATCTGCCGCCGTGCCGCTATTCGGAACGCTGTCCGCGCAGGATCGACGCTTGCGCGCAGCCGCTGCCCCGTCCGGCGCCGGGCGCAAGCCACATCGTCGCCTGCTGGAATTCGCTGACGGCAAAGCCACTGGCAATGCGCACGCCGACGGAGAGCGCCGCATGACCACGCTGCTCGACGTTGCCGATGTATCGAAGGTGTTTCCCGTCGGCGGCGGGCCCGGGACTTGGGCCCGTCTCAAGCGCCGCTTTGCCAAAGGCGTCCAGGAATTGCCGAAGGTGCACGCGGTCGATGACGTGAGTTTCGTCATCGCCAAGGGCGAGACCGTCGGCCTCGTCGGTGAATCCGGCTGCGGCAAGTCGACGTTGGTGCGCGCGCTGACGCGGCTCATCGACGTGAGCGACGGCACGATCAGGCTTGGCGAACGCGAACTGTCGCGCAAGGCGGCGCGCGTGTTCGCCCGCGATCCCGACCGCCGCCGCATCCAGATGGTGTTTCAGGACGCCGGCGAGAGCGTCAATCCCCGGTTCACCGCCTTCGACGCCATCGCCGATCCGCTGCGGCGGCTGCGCAACATGAGCGGCCGAGAGCTCACCGCCCGGGTCGAGGCCGTGGCCGCGCAGTGCGGCCTGCCGTTGCAACTGCTGACGCGCTTCCCGCACCAGCTTTCCGGCGGCCAGCGCGCCCGCGTCGGCATCGCCCGGGCGATCGCGGTGGAGCCCGATCTCCTCGTGCTCGACGAGCCGACGGCGGCGCTTGACGTGTCCGTCCAGGTCGTCATCCTGAAACTGCTGCAGCGGCTCAAGCGCGAATTCGGCATGAGCTATCTGTTCGTGTCGCACGACCTCAGCGTCGTGCGGCTCCTGTGCGACCGGGTGCTCGTCATGTATCTCGGCAAGATCGTCGAATCCGGGCCCGCCGCGTCGGTATTCGAACATCCGCTGCACCCCTACACGCAGGCGCTGGTTGCCGCGGTGCCGCGCATCGGCGAAAAAGGCGCCGAGCGTCTGCGCCTGTCCGGCGAGCCGATGAGCCCGATCGATCCCGATCCCAGCGTCTGCCGCTTCTACAGCCGCTGTTCACGCGCCGCCGATGCGTGCAAGACTACGATGCCGGCCTTGCGTCGCTTCGGCGAACGGGCCGTGGCTTGTCATTTCGCCGAGGAATTCTTGCCGAAGCCATGAAACGAAAGAAGACCCGCAAGCCGAAAACGGCACGCCCGAAGAAAGTTGCCAAAAGAGTGAACAAGCGCGCGATTAACAGCGCAAGCAAGACGCCCGCGCCGATGGCCGCCAAGCCCACCGACGACATCGATGCGCTGCTCGCCGCGGGCGTGAAGGCGTTCGGCCTGCCGCTCGATCCGGCGTGGCGGAGCGGCGTCGCGTTCAATCTCGGTTTGATCCTGCGCCTCGGGGCGCTGGTCGATGAATTCCCCCTGCCCGACGACAGCGAGCCCGCGCCGGTGTTCCATGCTTGATACGCCGTCGCCGGACCTCGCCTGGAGCTCGGCGGCGGAGATCGCGGCTGCGGTCGCCGGCGGCCGAGCCAGCGCCTCGAGCGTCATCGACGCGACGCTGGCCCGCATTCGCGAGCGCGACCCGCTGCTCAACGCCTTCACGGCGGTGATCGAACAACGCGCGTGCCAACGCGCGCAGGCGCTCGACGACGCCCGCGCCAGGGGCGAGCGCCTGGGCCCACTCGCCGGCGTGCCCTTCGCGGTCAAGAACCTGTTCGACGTCGCCGGGCTGCCGACGCTCGCCGGCTCGAAGATCAACCGCGATTTACCGCCCGCAGCGCGCGATGCGGCGCTGATCGAGCGGCTGGAAGCAGCGGGCGCGGTTCTCGTCGGCGCGCTCAACATGGGCGAATACGCCTATGACTT
>DATJYT010000205.1:0-10847 GCA_035499475.1 Xanthobacteraceae bacterium
GCGGATCGACTCCCCGATGGTCTCGGCCAAGCCGTGGAATTTGCCGATGTCGAGATAGACCCAGCGCACCTCGTCCTCGGGGCTGCGCTTGGCGATCAGCACCACCTCGGCCTCGATCACGCCGGCATTGCCGACGAGGCCACGGCCAGGCTCGACGATGGTGTTCGGCAGGTTGTTGCCGAAGTGCTTGCGCAGCGACTTGAAGATCGCCTTGCCGTAGCTCTCGAGCTTGGGCGTCTTGCGCACATAGCGCGCCGGGAAGCCGCCGCCGAGATTGACGATCGAGAGGCTGATGCCGCGTTCGGCACAGGTCTTGAACACGGAGGCCGCCGAGGCGAGCGCGCGGTCCCAGGCTTCGACGTTGTGCTGCTGCGAGCCGACATGGAACGAAATACCGTACGGCGTAAGGCCGTTCTTGTGAGCGAACTCCAGAATGTCGGCGGCGTAGGCCGGCTCGCAGCCGAACTTGCGCGACAGCGGCCACTCGGCGCCGGAGCCGTCGCAGACGATGCGGCAGATGACGCGGCTTCCCGGCGCGGCGCGCGCCACCTTCTCGACCTCGGCCTCGCAATCGACCGCGAACAGGGTCACGCCGAGCTTGAAGGCGGCGGCAATCTCGCTCTCTTTTTTGATGGTATTGCCGTAGGAAATGCGGTCGGCGGTCGCGCCGGCGGCAAACACCTGATGCGTCTCGTTCACCGAGGCGACATCGAAGCAGCAGCCGAGACCGACCAACAGCTTGAGGATTTCCGGCGCCGGATTGGCCTTGACGGCGTAGTAGACCTTGGTGTCCGGCAACACCTTGGCGAAGTTCTGGTAGTTCTCGCGGACGACGTCGAGGTCGACGACGAGACAGGGTCCTTCATCAGTGCGCTTCTTGAGAAATTCGCGGATGCGTGCGGTCATCTCGACCCAGCTCCTCTATCCGGCCGGCGGCGTAGCCGCCGAGGTGAACCTCCTGTGACGATCGCGGTTCCGCGGATGCGAAACCCTTAGCGTCACGCGATTGCTGCCTTGGTCCGGATGAGGGAGATCCCGTTCCGCACTGCTGGCAAAGATGGACAAGCCTCTTCGGTGTCCCCGGCATTGGCGCCGGCAGTCATCCAAAAAAGCCCTTCCGTCGTTGCTTTAAGCCGCGTCGCCAGTGGAGAGCTGGCATCGCCGGTTCGCCTCCGGCTGCCGGTCGCGGGTGCAAGGAAGTAGTGTCTCTTCCTTAGGCGGCTGTCCGGCCTCTTGTCCGGATGCCCACCGACCGACACACGGCCACAGGCACGTGCGAAATTGGGCAAAGTCGGAAATAATCCAATCGGCCGCAGCGCGCAAGCAATTTAGTTTTAACAAGATGTAAAAACCGGTGCTTAACGTCCGCGGCCGCACCGCGTTGCGCATCAGTCGGCCGTGGTGAACGGCTCGACACGATGGGCGTAGCGAACAAACTGCGCCATGACGGCGACGCCGCACAACATGAACACCACGTCGAGGATGCGCGCGCCGAACGTGCCGAGCGCCAGCAGGTTGGCGATGGCCCAGCTCCCGGCGAAGGCGGCCCCGAACACTTCGGCGCTGATCAGGATGGCCGCGCTGACCACCGTCACCACGTTCAGCCAGACGATTCGCCGGCCGCGCTGGATTTGAGGCTCGCTCATGGGCGGCAGTTAGGCCGAAAGGACCGCAGGTTTCAAGATGTTCTAGGCCGCGTCCCGAGCGGCTTTCTGCGACAGCAGGCCCGACTCGACCAGGGCCTCGCGGATGCGGTCGATCTCGGCGCGGCCGAGCTTGACGAGCGGCGGCCGCACCACCGCGCGCGGCAACCGGCCCAGCAGCACCAGCGCCTCCTTCATGCGGTTGTGCATGTCGGCCCAGGGCTCAGCATAGAAAACGCGGGCGAGCGGATAGATACGGTCATTGAGGCGGCGCGCCTCGGCGAGGTCATTGGCTTGCACCGCCCGGAACAGTGCCGACTGCAGGTCGGCGATGACACTGCCGCTGCCGGAAAGAAGCCCATTGCAGCCGAGCACCAGCGAGCTCAACAGCCAGGCGCTGTGGGTGGTCAGCACGTTGACCGGACGCGGCAGGCTCTGCAGCACCCGGACGTGCATCTCGTGCTGCGGCACATTGCCGGCCCAGTCCTTGATGGCGCGGATGGTCGGCACCGCCTCGACCATTTTGAGGAGCGTGTCGCGCGGATAGCCCTGCCCGGTCGCCAGCGGATACTGGAAGACGATGATCGGCAGGCTCGAAGCGTCGGCGATACGCCTGAAGTGCTCGACCGCCATACCCGGCGACTGCTGCAGGGTGAACGGTGCCGGGGGGAAAACGAGGAGCGCCGCGGCGCCGCCCTCCTCCGCCATGCGGGCGATGCGGGCAGCTTCGAGGCTGCCGTCAGCCCAGATGCCGTTGACGATCGGTAGCCGGCTGCCGATCTCGTCCTGCGCGATGTCGAGGACGCGACGTTGCTCGTCGAAGGTGCAGGAGGCCACCTCGGTCGAGTGCGCATTGATGGTGATGGCGGAAAGGCCCTGGACGGCCGCCACGTCACGCAGGTGCTTGCGGAAGCCTTTGTCATCGATGGAAAGATCATCGGCAAACGGCAGCAGGACGGCCGGAATGACACCGTGCGGGACGTAATGGGCGTGACGGGACATTTTTCGCTCTCCTCGCGGCTGTGGCCGCGCTCTCGTGATCATATATACCACGTCGAGACCTGCATTTGCGAAGACCCCCAATGACCCAGCCCGAAACGGTAAATCCATTCTTTTCCGATTGGACGACCCCCGACGGTGTGCCCCCGTTCGATCGCATCAGGCCCGAGCACTTCCGCGAGGCCCACGCGCGGGCGATCAAGGAGCACGAGGCGGAGATCGCGGCCGTTGCGGCCGACACCGCGCCGCCGACCTTCGACAATACGATCGCGGCGCTGGAGCGAAGCGGCCGGGCGCTGACGCGCGTCTCCAACGTCTTCCATGTGCTGGCCGGAGCCCATAGCAACGACGAGCTGCTCGCGCTCGAGCGCGAGTTCTCACCGCAGCTGGCGCGCCACTGGAACACTATCCGCACCAATGGCGCCCTGTTCCGACGAATCGATGCGCTGACGCGCGCCGCCGACGACCTCGCACTGACCGGGGAGCAGCGGCGTGTGCTTGAGCGCTACCACATCACGTTTCGCCGTGCCGGCGCCGGGCTTGACGGCAAAGCCAAGGAACGTCTCGCCGAAATCATCGAGCGGCTTGCCGCTCTTGGCACCTCGTTCAGCCAGAACGTGCTGGCCGACGAACAGGCCTTCGCACTGTCGCTGACAAGCGAGGCGGAGCTCGCTGGCCTGCCTGATTTCATGCATGAGGCCATGCAGGCCGACGCGCGGGAGCGCGGCCGTGATGGCTACGTGGTGACACTGTCACGATCGAGCGTCGAGCCATTCCTGCAATATGCCGACCGGCGTGATCTGCGCGAGAAGGTTTTCCGCGCTTTCGTCTCGCGCGGCGACAATGGCGGCGCGACCGACAACAAAGCGATCATCGCCGAGCTGGTGCGGCTGCGGGCCGAGCGTGCGCAGCTTCTCGGCTTTCCCGACTTCGCTCATTACAGGCTCGACGACGCCATGGCGAAGACGCCGGCCGCCGTGCGCGGCCTCCTCGACACCGTCTGGGCGCGGGCGCGCCAGAAGGCGCTCGCCGACCGCGACGATTTGCAGGCGCTGGTGCAGGAGGGAGGCGGCAATTTCGAGCTGGCGCCCTGGGACTGGCGTTACTACGCGGAGAAGCTGCGCAAACGTCGCTGCGATTTCGACGAGGCGGCGATCCAGCCCTATCTCAACCTCGATCGCATGATCGAGGCGGCCTTCTATACGGCGCAGCGCCTGTTTGGCCTGAGCTTCACTCAGCGCAACGACGTGCCGGTCTGGCATCCCGACGTGCGCGTCTGGGAGGTGCGCGGAGCGGAAGGCCAGGAGATCGGCCTGTTCTTCGGCGACTATTTTGCGCGGCCGTCAAAGCGCAGCGGCGCCTGGATGACCTCGCTGCGCGACCAGGAAAAGCTTGCCGGCGAAGTGCGCCCGCTGATCGTCAATGTCTGCAACTTCTCCAAGGCGGCCGAGGGCGAGCCGACGCTGCTCAGCTTCGGCGACGCCCACACCCTGTTCCACGAGTTCGGCCACGCGCTGCACGGCCTGATGTCGAACGTCACCTATCCGGAAATTTCCGGCACCAGCGTCGCCACCGACTTCGTCGAGCTGCCGTCGCAGCTTTACGAGCATTGGCTGGAGCAGCCCGAAGTGCTGCGGCGCTTCGCGCTGCATTATCAGACCGGCGAGCCGATGTCGGAGCCGCTGCTGCAGCGCCTCATCGCCGCGCGCAATTTCGATCAGGGCTTTGCCACCGTCGAATATGTCGCTTCGGCCTTCGTCGATCTCGATTTTCACTCGCTGCCGCCGACCGCCGGTGTCGATTCCACCGCGTTCGAGGCGAAATCCCTCGGCCGCATCGGCATGCCTGACGAGATCGTCATGCGCCACCGGCCGCCGCACTTCGCCCACATCTTCTCCGGCGGCGGCTACGCGGCGGGCTATTACAGCTATATGTGGTCCGAGGTGCTCGACGCCGATGCCTTCGAAGCCTTCAAGGAGACCGGTGACGTGTTCGATCCGGCGACCGCGCGGCGGCTGCGTGACACCATCTATTCCGCCGGCGGCTCGCGCGATCCGGCCGACGCCTACAAGGCGTTTCGCGGCCGCCTGCCAAGCCCCGATGCGCTGCTGCGCAAACGTGGTCTGGCCGATCCTGCCATGCCAAACTAGGCGGCATGGAGCTTTATAGCGCTGGTCACCGCCGCGGCGTCGTCTGCGCGCCGCACTACAGCGCCGTCGAAGCCGGCCACGCCATTCTGGGCGACGGCGGCAACGCCATCGAGGCCATGCTGGCCATGGCGGCTTCGATCGCGGCGGTCTATCCGCACATGAATCATCTCGGTGGCGACGGCTTCTGGCTCATCCGCGAGCCGAACGGCCGCGTGCGCGCGATCATGGCGGCCGGCCCGGCCGGTGCGATGGCGACGCCGTCTTATTACCGCGAGCACGAAACAATCCCGCCGCGCGGGCCGCTCGCGGCGCTCACGGTGCCGGGCGCGGTCGGCGGCTGGAGGCTGGCGCTCGAAGCCGCCAAGGCGAACGGCGGCAAGTTTCCGCTCTATGCGCTGATCGGCCCCGCCATCGAGCAGACCCGCTCCGGATACAAGGTCACGCGCAGCCAGGCGCGGCTGACCGAGGAGCATCTTGCCGGGCTGAAGGACGCACCGGGCTTTGCCGAGACCTTCTTGGTTGACGGCAAAGCGCCGACGGTCGGCACGCTGCTGAAGCAGAACGCGCTGACCGAGACGCTGGTGCAGCTCGGCTACGAGGGCCTCGACGATTTCTATCGGGGCGATGTCGGCCGCGAGATCGCCGCCGATCTCGAACGCATCGGCAGCCCGATCACGCGCGAAGACCTGACCCGCTACGAGGCCAAGCTCGCCGAGCCGCTGCGCGTCGATCTGCCTGCGGGCGTTGTCTACAACACCGACGCGCCGACCCAAGGCGTCGTCTCGCTGATGATTCTCGCCCTGTTCGCCCGCCTCGGCGTCACCGAGGCGGAAGGGTTCGATCACATCCACGGCCTGGTCGAGGCGACCAAACGCGCGCTGCGGCTGCGTGACCGCGTCGTTACCGATCCCAATTACCTCGCTCACCCGCTCGCGCGCTGCCTGGAGGAGCGCTACATCGCCGGCGAGGCGATGAAGATCGATCGCCGCAAGGCCGCGCCCTGGCCGCTCGGGCGCGGCGCCGGCGACACCATCTGGATGGGCGCCGCCGACACGTCGGGCCTCGTCGTCTCCTATATCCAATCGCTCTATTGGGAGTTCGGCTCGGGCTGCGTGTTGCCGCGCACCGGCATCCTGATGCAGAACCGCGGCGCGAGCTTCTCGCTCGAAGCCGGCGCGCTCAATCTCTTGGCGCCGGGCCGGCTGCCGTTCCACACTCTGAACCCGGCGCTCGCGGTCCTTCGCGACGGCCGCATCATGGCCTATGGCTGCATGGGCGGCGACGGACAGCCGCAGACGCAAGGCGCCGTGTTCACGCGCCATGTCCAGTTCAAGGAGCCGTTGGGCGAGGCGATTGACCGGCCGCGCTGGCTGCTCGGCCGCACGTGGGGCACGCCGCGCACGGCGTTGCGCCTCGAATCCCGCTTCGACGATGTGCTGATCGACAAGCTCCAGGACGCCGGGCACGACATCGACGTTCTGCCCGACGCCTACTCGGACATCATGGGCCACGCCGGCGCGGTCGTGCTGCACACGAACGGCACCTGCGAAGGCGCGCACGATCCAAGGGCCGACGGCGGGGCGGCGGGGCTGTAACAGCTGCTTCTGATTTACGACTTTCGCTTCTTCGCCAAGGCGCGGGCATCGGCGATCACCTGCTTGAAGACCTTCATCTCGACGACTCCGGGCACGCGGAACGTGCCGACGATGAAGCCCGGTGTGCCCTGGAATCCGAAGGCTTCGGCCTGCGCGCTGTTGCGGGCGAGAAGATCCTCGATCGATTTTTGATGCGCTTTCAAATCGGCATCCGCGACCGAGGCGTCGACGCCGGCCTTGGCGAGAAGGTCGTTGATGATCGCCACGGTGAGCTTAGTCGGGGCTGCGATCAGGGCATCGTGCGCCTGCGCATATTTGTTCTGGTATTTGGCGGCCAAGGCGAGCTTGGCCGCGGCGACCGAAGCATCGCCGAAAATCGGCCAATCCTTCAGCACGACCCGGATATTGCCGTCCTCCTGCACGAGCTTGGCGAGTTCGGGCGCGAGCTTTTTGCAATAGGGACATTGGTAGTCGAAATATTCGACGACGGTCAGGTCGCCGTTCGGATTTCCCAACGGCGGAATGTCGGGATCGCGCAGCACGCTGTCTCTGCTCAGCACATCGTCGGGCCCTTCGGCGAACGCGGCCGACGACAACGAGATGAACGCGGCGGCAATCGCGCCAAATAAAGCCAGCACGGCGCGCCGTGTCCGGCCTTCGGCGTAATGATCCATCGTCATGGCTTCTCGACCTCGCTGTGCGCGCATATTCGCTCGTTTGTTTCCGCCTTGCGTGCGCTCAAGACGGTTCAAGCGACGATCCCCAAAAGCGGCCTAAAATCCGAAGAAGCCCTAACAGCGCTCCATCGGCGTCATACCGAGCCGGTCCATCAGGTCACGGTCGCGGTCGCGGCCGGGATTGGACGTCGTCAAAAGTTTCGGCCCGTAGAAGATCGAATTGGCCCCGGCCAGGAAGCACAGTGCCTGCGTTTCCTCGCTCATATCCTCGCGGCCCGCCGACAGCCGCACCACAGAGCGCGGCATGGTGATGCGGGCGACCGCGATGGTGCGCACGAATTCGAGCGGATCGAGCGTCGCCTGTGCCGCAAGCGGCGTGCCGGCGACGCGGACCAGCATGTTGATCGGCACGGATTCCGGATGGACCGGCAGGCTTGCCAGCGTCGCGATCATGCCGACGCGGTCCTCGCGCGTCTCGCCCATGCCGACGATGCCGCCGCAGCAGACGTTAATACCGGCTTCGCGCACGCAACCAAGCGTGTCGAGGCGGTCTTGATAAGTCCGCGTCGTGATGATCTCGCCGTAAAATTCCGGCGAGGTGTCGAGGTTGTGATTGTAATAATCGAGGCCGGACAGCTTGAGACGACGCGCCTGCTCGGCGGTGAGCATGCCGAGCGTGGCACAGGTTTCGAGCCCGACCGCCTTGACGCCTTCAACCATGGCACAGACGGCATCGAGATCGCGATCCTTCGGCTCGCGCCAGGCGGCGCCCATGCAAAAGCGACTTGCGCCCGCGCCTTTGGCCGCCCGCGCCTCGGCGAGCACGGCATCGAGCCGCATCAGCTTTTCGGCTTTGATGCCGGTCTCGTATGTGGCGCTCTGCGGGCAATAGGCGCAGTCCTCGGGGCAGCCGCCGGTCTTGATCGACAGCAGCGTCGAGATTTGCACTTCGGACGGATCGAAATTGGCGCGGTGAACGCTCTGGGCGCGGAACATGAGTTCCGGAAACGGCAGGCCGAACAGCGCGCGGACCTCGTCCCGGGTCCAGTCGTGACGCGGCGTTTCCATCGTCGGCGCACGCGGTGAAGAATCTGCGGTAAGCGACATCACCACAATGTAGCCGGTATGGAACCCAAACGAAATCCGAAAGCCGCGGGCAGGTCGATCGATTGAGCGATTAACCAAGCGTGTGCGGCCGTTGTCACGGCCGCCAATGCCTGCGAAAAGGTGCCGCGTTGCCAGCGCTCGCCGGCCGCGCCAGCCTGACCCTACAAAGGTTCCGGGAGGAAAGCATGAAGCCGATCAACGCGCTGTGCGCGATCATTGCCGGCGCGGTTCTGGCCGCCACGGCCGCAATGGCGCAGCAATGGCCGAGCCGGCCGATCCTGGTGGTCAGCCCTTATACGCCGGGCAATGCCACCGACATTGTCGGCCGCATCGTGCTCGATCAGATCGGCCAGCAGATAGGCCAGTCCTTCGTCATCGAGAACCGCGCCGGCGGCGGCGGGGTGGTCGGCGTCGCCTCGGTGGTGCGGGCGGAGCCGGATGGCTACACGCTGCTGCTGAGCTCCTCATCGATGAGCTCCGCGGTGATCACGCATGCGTCGCTGCCTTACGATGCCTTGCGCGATCTGGCGCCGGTAGCGATGTTCGGCGCCCAGCCGAGCGTGCTGGTGGCGGCGCCGTCGAAGGGCTTCAAGACCGTGGCCGATCTCGTCGCGGCCGCCAAGGCGAAGCCCGGCACGCTCAACTTCGCCTCCGCCGGCATCGGCTCCGCCTCCCACATCGCAGGCGAGAAATTTCGCCTGGCGGCGAACATCGATGTGCAGCACGTCCCGTTCCGCGGCCCCGAGGCCCTGAACGAGGTCCTGGCGGGACGCATCGACTTTTATTTCGTGCCGCTCGCGCCGGCGGTCCCGCTTGTGACCGCGCATAAGGTCGTGGCGTTGGCGGTTTCGACGCCGAAGCGCGCACCGTTGTTGCCCGATGTGCCGACGATCGCGGAAGCAGGTTATCCCACCGCCCAATATCTGTTCTGGGGCGGCCTCTCGGCCCCGGCGAAGACGCCCCCCGACATCGTCAACAAGCTGCACGACGAGGTCGAGAAGGCGCTCGATATGCCGGCGGTTCGGGAGAAGTTGCAGCACCTCGGTGTTCAGCCGATGCCGATGACGGTTGCGGAATACGGAAAATTCTTCGCCGACGACATGGCGGCGACGATCAAGCTCGGCAAGGACGCCCACATCGTACCGACGGATTGAGCGGCACGCCGCGTTGCGATAGAAGGCGGCGCGATGCACGATGGCCCGCCCGACCGCCTGTCCAACGATCCGCGCAGCCCGTATTTCAATGCGGAAGTGCTCAAGCGTGACGTCGGCATCCGCTTCAAGGGCGTCGAGAAGACCAATGTCGAGGAATATTGCGTCAGCGAAGGCTGGATCCGCGTCGCCGCCGGCAAAGGCAAGGACCGCCACGGCAATCCGCTGACGATCAAGCTCACCGGCACGGTTGAGCCTTATTTCAAGGACGAAGCGAAGTAACTCCTTTCAGCCGCAGGCGAGCGCGTAAATGTGCTGGACGCCCTGCGGCAGCGGCGTTTCGCGCCAGCTTTCGCCGCCGTCCAACGTGCCGAACACTTCGCCATAGCGGGCGGCGACGTAGACCTGCTTGGCGTCGCTGTGGTGCAAGCTCACCGACATCAGCGTGCCGTGGGGCTTGACCCTGTCGAAACGCTGCCAGGTCTTGCCGATATCCTGGCTGCGGTAGAGCGCGCCGTCCTTCGACGCCGCCGCAACGCTCAGGCACGCGTAGATCGTGCTCGGGTTCTGCGGCGAAACCTTGATGTCGCGCCCGTAGGTGAAGGGTGAGAACCGATCGACCCGCATATCCTCCCAGGTCTTGCCCTCGTCCTTGCTGCGGAACAGGCCCATGCGCACGGCAATGATGACGCTGTCGGGATCGGCGGCGCTGGTGCACACGGCGTGGCCGTCGAGCATGCCTTCGGCCTCGGTATCGCTGACGAGCCTGCTGCGCAGGCGCGGCTCCGCTTCGGCGAGGCGGAGAAGGTCGGCGCTGCAATCGCTCCAGCTTTCGCCGCCGTCGGTCGAGCGCATCACGCCCGAGACTTCGAGTACGGCATAGATTTCGTTTGGACGGCGCGGATGCGGCGCAAACCGCATCACGCGGCACTCGAACGGGCATTTGGCGTGAACCGGCAAATGCGGATCGGGCGTGCGTTTCCAGGTCTCGCCGAAATCTTCGCTGCGATAGACCCCGACCGGCGACGCGCCGGCAAGCATGCGCTTGGAATCGCCCGCATCCGCCAGGAACGACCAGATTTGCACGCCGCGATCTGGAAAATCGGCGCGGCGGAACGTCCGGCCGTGATCGCTGCTGCGGTAGACGCCGTCGGTGGTGCCGGCAAACACGAGACTCGGATCGCGCGGGTGGACGAAGACGGTGTAGGCTTCGAATTCGCTGAGCGCATGCTGCCAGTCCGCGCCGTCAACCTCCCGCCGAAAGACGCCTTTGAGATTGCCCTGCGTGCCGCCGTAATAGCCGCCGACGCCGGCGAACACATGCGAAGATGCCATCGCCTTCCTCCCCAATATTTTTCAGAATTGTATTTTGCCGCGCGCCGCCCGGCAATGCGCCGCGCTGGCATTCAATGCAGCGTATCGCTGCCGCCGACCAGGCGAAGATTCATCTGCCCGATGAGGGCGGCGCGGTTCGCTTCGGCTGCCGCCATTTCGTCCGCGGCTTCCTTCGCGGTGCTGCCGTTCG
>DATJYT010000206.1:0-5786 GCA_035499475.1 Xanthobacteraceae bacterium
CACGAGATCGACCGGACTGAGCTTCGCCAAGACTTCGCCAAGTGGAGGCTCCGGCTCCTTACCGAGCTCATGAACGATGGCCCAACGCCGGCTCGAGACGATCGCGACCTCGCTGGCGCCGGCCTGCCTGTGCAGCCAGGAATCTTTGCCCGGCTGATCGGTATCGAAATCGTGGTGAGCGTGCTTGACGGTCGCGACTTTAAGGCCGCGGCCTGTCAACACCGGTAACACGCTGGTGAGCAGCGTCGTCTTACCGGAACCGCTCCAACCGGCGAGGCCGATGATGCGCATGGGGTCTATTTAATATCATTCGCCGCTCGGCTCCATGCCAAGCGCTCTAATTCTGTCGCGCGTTGTTTCATCGCGAAGCGCCGCCAGGAAAGCCTCAACAGCGGGCCGCGCACGGCGCGCTTCGACCAGCAGGAAATCGTAGTGTTCGGGCGCGATCGGAAGGAACGAAAGGCCGTACATCCGCGCCACCGGCTCGATGGCGACACCCCAGTCGGCGCGTTTTTGCGCGATCGCGGCCGCGACGGCATTGTGGGAACGCGGCTGATTGGCATAGCCCGCCGGCCGCGCTCCGCCGAGCACGCTGTCGACCAGGACCCGGGTGCCGGACCCGGCATTGCGATTGACCATGAGGCAGCCGGGATCGGCGAGGGCCGCCTTGAGCGCGGCATCGGCCGTGCCGCCTTCAAAACGCTCGTCTCCCCGGCGAAAAACGAATCCCTGCATCCGCCGCCAACCCGGCACCAAGGCAAGGCCGGGCGCCAGGAGATGCTTGTTGTAGAGACCGGTCGCCGGATCGACGAGGTGAACCGGCGCGATATCGCATTCGCCGCGGCTTGCGGCGGCGACTCCGCCGAGGCTGCCGACCGCAATGGTACGCGCGCTGAAGCCGCGCTCGGCCAGCGCACCGACCACGACGTCGAGCGCGACATCGTGGCTGCCCATGATGACGAGATCGGGCGCCCGCGCCGTCTCGCTGATCAGCGTGACGACGACCTTGGTTTCGGCATCGAGTGCCGAGGCGAGCGCGTCGATCGACAAGAAGCCGTCGGCCTGCGAGAACGCCGTCACCGCGCCCGAGCCTTTGCCGGTGGGAAACGCGATCGGCCCCTCCTCGCCTACGACCAGCGAAACCAGAACGAATTCCTCGCGGCCCAATTCCGAACCGATCCGCACAGGCACGCGCGCGCTCATGGTCTTTGCTGCCTCGGGCGGCAGTCCGGCCCTGGCGCGTATTACGGGCGCCACGAACGCGTGAAATGTGAAGATTGCCGAAGTCGGGAAGCCGGGGAGGACGACGAGCGGCTTGTCGCCGATCACGGCCAGGCACAACGGTTTGCCCGGCTTGAGCGCGACGCCGTGGACGAGAATGCCGGGCGCGCCGAGTTGCGAGACGATCCGGTGCGACAGGTCGCCGGCGCCCTTAGACGTACCGCCCGAGAGCACGACCATATCGCACGAGGCGAGCGCTGCACGCATGGCAAGCTCAAGCGCAACCTCCTCGTCCGGGAACGCGCCGAACGGCACCGGTTCGCCGCCGGCTTCGACGATCGCCGCGGCGATAATGGCGCCGTTGCTGTCATAGACGCCGGCGGGCGTCAGCGGCTTGCCGGGTTCCACCAGCTCGTTGCCGGTCGAGAGCACCGCAACGCGCGGACGGCGCACCACGCCGACCGTAGCGAGACCGCAGGCGGCGAGCATGCCGATCTCACGCGAGCCGATGCGCGTGGCTTTCCGCAGCAGCGTCTCGCCCTGCGCGATATCGGAGCCGGCGTAGGATACGAACTGGCCGCTTGCCGCCGCGCGGCGAAGTGCGATGGCGGGCGGGCTGTCGTCTTCCAGAAGCTCGGTGTGCTCGATCATCACCACGGCGTCGGCGCCGCGCGGGATGACGCCGCCGGTCGCGATCGCGGTGGCGGTTGCGGGCGTCACTTCGACCGCGGGCTCAACGCCGCAAGCGATCACCTCGACATTGAGCATGAGGCGCCGCGGCGCGCCGTCGCTGGCGCCGGCCGTGTCGGCGGCGCGCACGGCGAAGCCATCGACATTGGAACGATCGAACGGCGGCGCATCGACCGGCGCGATGACGTCGGCCGCCAGCACGCGCGCAAGCGCTGCGGCAAGCGGCACCGCTTCCGCGCCAAGCGGCGAGCGATCGATGCAGGCCTCGAAACGCCGCCGTGCTTCCGCGGCCGACACGACTTCAAGGAACTGCTCTTGCCGCGCGGCCTGTTTCACCGCCTCAAGAATGGCGAGACGATCCACGGCGGCGGATGACGACCCGAATTTTTCATCAGCACGTCTTTGACTCATGGCCAAGGTTCTATCGCAACAAGCCCGCCGGCCTGAAGGCCCTCGCTGTCAGCCGGAATAACGATCCAGCCGTCGCTGCGCGCCAAAGCTTCGAACGATAGATAGCCCGACGCGAGCGGCTGGACCATGCCGGCGGCGCAGCCAACGGGTATCAGTTCCGTGAGCCCAATGGCGGACGCGACCTTGCGCTTGAGCGGCAGTGTCAGCGGCGCCGGATCGGCCTTGCTTGCCGCAAGCTTGGCAATCAGCGGCCGGCCGATCAGGAGCCAGGCGGCGAACGCCGCATCGAGACGTCCGGGAGCGAGAAGGACGGGGCGCCCGCTGGCAAAGCCAAAAGCCGACGTCTCTCCCGGCGAAATGGCAATGCCGTGGGCCTCGACGCGGCCGCAGCGCGCCAAAGCTTGCACCGAAATGTCGCGCGGGCCACAGCCGGTGCCGCCGACACCGATCACTGCATCGAATTGGTCGTCAGCGAGTGCATCGGAAAGTTCCACCGGCTTGTCCGCGACCAAGCCGCCGGCGCGCGCGACCATCCCGGTCAAAGCCGCCAGCGCCGCACTCGTCACCGGCGTAGCCGCTGCACTTGCATGCGCGATACCGACGCGCGGAGCACGGACTGTCACCAGGTCGATACCCGCGGCTTGAAAGACCGCAACATCGACGGCGCGCACGCGGTCTCCGACGCGGCGCAAGATGGCATGCGCCGCCACATCGCCACCGGCAGGAAGAATCCCCTCGCCCGGTGCGACAGCAACGACGGACTCGTGCCGGCCGCGGCGCCGCGTGACCGCATCGAGCGGCAAGACAGCATCGGTACGCGCCGGCAGCGGGTCGCCGACGTCGACGCGTTGCACCGAAGGCGGTAACGGCACCGGCACGTAAGGACCAGCGTCGGCGAATAGGATCGCCTCGACCGCAAAGCCATCGCGCAACGCGATGGCATGCGGCGGAAGCTGCGAGGCAACAACGTCGTCGGCAAGCGTGCAGCCGAGCGCAGTCTCGATCGGATTTTCCCGCGGACGGACGGGTTGGGCGCGCGCCTCAACGAGCGAAAGGATTTCGCCCAACGGCGTCAGTCGCGAAATTCGCTGGTTGCTGGAATCGGCATCCATTGCTCATATGATAAGGACGAATGCCGCTTTCGACTAATCTCAAGCCGGCTGGTGAGCGTGACGGAAAAGACCCTCAATCTTCGCGGCCTCAAGTGCCCGTTGCCGGCGCTGCGCACGCGCAAAGCACTCGGCGGCATGCAGCCCGGCGACATCCTTATGGTCGAATGTACCGATCCGCTCGCGGGCGTCGATATTCCGAATTTGCTCAATCAGACCGGCGACACGCTCGAAGGCTGCAGCAAGGAAAAGAAGCTGCTCACCTTCCGCATTCGCAAGAAATAACGAGCTTTCCCGCCCTCCCGGGCGCGGCGCAGCACTACTCCATCTTGATCCCGGCCTTCAGGATCACCGGCTTCCAGCGCAGCGCCTCGTGCTCGACGAAGGCTCTGTAAGTGTTGGCATCCATTTGCGAAATGATCATGCCGTCTTGGCGGATGCGATCTTGGTTCTCGGGTTCCGCCATGCCGGCATTGATGGCGGCGTTGACCTTGCGCACGATTTCCTCAGGCAGTCCGGCGGGACCGGCGAGGCCGAACCAGTTGGTGGCCACGAGATCGAAACCGAGCTCCTTGAACGTCGGGATATTCGGATAATCCTTCAACCGCTCGCCGCCCGTCTGCGCCAGTCCGGTCACCGTTCCGCCCTGCAATTGCGACGACGCCGACGTTACCGTCGGCGTGGCGAAGTCGATATTGCCCGCCACCACGTCGAGCTGGCTCTGGGAGGCGCCCTTGTAGGGGACTACCTGGAATTTGAGGCCGGCGAGCTGGGCAAAGGACTCGGCAACCATCTGCCCGGCGCTGGCGAGGCCCGAAACCCCGTAGGTCAAAGGCTTTGGACTCGCCTTCGATTTAGCGATGAAATCTTTCAGCGTCTTCACGTTGCTTTTGGCGCTGACGAGAAAGACAATCGGCGAGCCTGCAAGATAGGCAACGTGGGTCAAATCCTTGAACGGATCGTAACCGATCTTGGAATTGATCAGCGGATTGATCGCGGTCAGCGATAGCGTCGTGATCACGAAGTTGTAGCCGTCAGGCTCACTGTGAGCGACGCTGTCAACACCGATCACACCGCCGGCGCCTGCCCGCGTCTCGACGAAGAACTGCTGGCCGAGCGCCTTGGTCAGTTGGTCGGCAGCCATGCGGGCGAGAATGTCGGCGGCGCCGCCGGGCGCAAACGTATTGACGATGCGGACCGGGTGCGTCGGCCAGTCGGCGGCAAGAGCTGAGGACGTCACAAAAGCGATGGCGCCGATAGCCGCAGCTAGCACTTGAACAAATTTCCTCATTCGGCTGCCACCCGTTGTGCAACAACACCCCGTGCTTTGACGACGACCTTGATGGCGTCATCGATGCGTTCCTTGGCGTAGCGGATCGCTGTCGGCAGATCGTCGAGCGAAAAGGTGTGGGTGTGGATTTTGGTCGCGTCGAAACGCTTCTGCGTCATGAATGCCTCGGCGCGGTGTGTCGCGCTTTTGCCTTCGCCGCGGATGCCGTAGAGGTAGATGTTGTTGCGCACAATGTGGGCGACATCGACAGGCGTCTCCTCATGCGGGAATGCCGCGAGGCAGACCTTGCCGCCGCGATTCACCATGCGGATCGCTTCGTTCACCGCGTTGGGGGCACCGGAGCATTCGACCACATAATCGACACCCTTGCCGCTATTGAGCCGCCGCACTGCGTCGACCGCGTCCTCGTTGCGCACATTGACGACGTGATCCGCGCCGAGCTCCTTGCCGATCCGCAGTCGATTTTCCCGCGTGCCGGTGAGAATCACCGGATATGCGCCCATGGCCTTTGCCACGGCGGCGCCGAGGAGCCCGATCGGTCCCGGCCCGGTCACGACGACGCTTTCGCCCGCGACGAGGCCACCGAGCTCGGTGAGACCGTACATCGCCGTACCCGCGGTGACGACGAGCGTCGCCTCCTCATCCGACATTGTGTCGGGAATGGCGACCAGCGTGTTGATGTTGTTGACCTGATATTCGCAGAAGCCGCCGTCCGTCGTGAAACCGTTGGCGCGGTGACCTTTGTCAACATCGCCGTAATTCAGGCCGTAGTTGAGACACGACGTATACATGCCCTCGCGGCAGCGCTTGCACTGGCCGCAACCAGCATGAATCTCAACCGTAATGCGCTGACCGATGCGATATTCATCGACGCCGGGACCGAGCGCCACCACCGTGCCCATATATTCGTGGCCGGGCGTGAAATTCTTGTTGAACGGCTTGCCGCCCTGAATCATCGCCGGCGAACCGTAGTCGATGATTTCCAGATCGGTCGCGCAGATGGCTATCGCGTCGATGCGCACCAAGACTTCCGCACGCTTGGGAACCGGCACCGGCTTTTCGGT
>DATJYT010000207.1:0-13278 GCA_035499475.1 Xanthobacteraceae bacterium
CGCCGGTGCAGCACGTCGAGCTTGCAGAAAGGAATGCGGCCGGCTCGCACCTCTTCCATCGCCCCCTGGTATTCGCCGCGCCAGGCGTCAGCGAAAGCAAGCCAATCGAGCGCGTAGCCGAGCGGCTTGAGCATCGCTTCGGCCTCGCGCGCGATCGAGCTGCGCCAATCGACCAACGTGCCGAACACGTCGAAGAACAGGGCTTTGACCGCGACCGTCATGGGACGTTCCTAGACACCATGTCGCTCTATTCGATCACGTCGTCGGCGATCGCGAGCAGCGACGCCGGCATCGTAAGCCCTAATGCTTTCGCGGTCTTGAGATTGATGACCAGCTCATATTTGGTTGGAGTCTGCACCGGCAGGTCGGCGGGTTTCTCGCCTTTGAGGATGCGGTCGACGTATCCGGCGGCGCGGCGAAACTCATCGGTTCGATTGGAGCCATAGGACATCAACCCGCCGCGAGTCGCGAAAGAACTGGCGTAATAGACCGCGGGCAGCTTGTTGCGAACCGCCAGCGCTATGATGAGGTCGCGGTGGACAACCGACATCCCACTTGACGTGATGATCAAACCGCCGCCGCCGTTCCCGGCGAATCCGTCGATGTCGCGGGTTATTCCGCTTTCGTCGCGCATGTTGATGGGGCGGACAGTTACTCCGGCAGACCTTGCAACTGATTGGATCGCTTCGAATTGACCTATCCCGGCGGTGATGGCGGGATCACGAAGCACCGCCACCCGAGTCAAATTGGGCTCAAGGTCTTTGAGCAGTTCGACCCATTTTGCAGCTATGCCGTATTCAAAGCTCGCGAATCCGGTGGCATTGCCGCCCGGATGCGCCAAGCTCTCGACGAAACCGGCGCCGACCGGATCAGGAACGATTGTAAATACGATCGGTATGGAGCGTGTCGCCCGGATCATCGGACCGGCGGCGGCGCTGCCGGCGGCCAGGATCACGTCCGGTGATAGCACAACCAGTTCGGCCGCTTTTTTTGAGATGGCGTCGATGTCCGCTCCAGCCCACCGCATCTCAACCCGCAAATTATCTGGCTCGGCCCATCCGGACTGCCGCAACACTTGCTCAAAAGCAGCCAGGAGAGCGGGATATTCAGGATCGTTGGCGTTCGTCGGCAGCAGCGCCCCGACAAGGCGAACATGTTGAGCAACGTGTTGCGCGCGGGCCGCGAGCGGCCACGCAACGGCGGCACCGCCAAGAAGTGCCACGAATTTCCGCCGCTCCATGGGGGGACCACCTTGCCGAGGACAATGCCGCGAGCATGACATCTAGCATATTCATGTTCTGACGTTGTGCTTCCAAGCGTCGCGCTGGTGATGGTTTCGGATTTGCGAGTCCCGCATCCGGGGGACGCCGATCGCGCACTGGCGCAATCGCGCACGGGATGCCAAAACGGGCGCTGCAAGACGATGGGGAAGCGGCCGTGTCAGAACAAGAGCGATGGCAGCAGCGCTTCGGCGCTCCGGACTATATCTTCGGCAAAGAGCCGAATGCTTTCCTCAAATCGCAAGCGCATCGCTTGCGTCCAGGTCAAACCGCTTTGTCGGTCGCGGACGGCGAGGGCCGCAACGGCGTCTGGCTCGCCCAACAGGGCCTCGACGTGCTTTCGATCGACTATTCCCCGGCCGCACTCGCTAAGGCGCGCGCTTTGGCTGCGGAGCGTGGCGTGCGATTGCGCACGGAAGTCGCCGACGTTTTCACTTGGCAATGGCCGACGGCTGCGTTCGACGTCGTCGCAGCGATCTTCATCTTTGCCGAGCCGCACGAGCGGCCGGCATTTTTCGCCAATATCAAGAAGGCGCTCAAGCCGGGCGGCCTTCTGCTCATGCAGGGCTATCGACCGCCGCAGCTCGGCTACCGCACCGGCGGTCCGCCCGACGCTGGGCGCATGTTCACGCGTGAAATCCTGCAAGCCGGATTCGGCGACATGGCGGAGCTCGACATCAGGGAGCACGACAGCGTCATCAGCGAAGGCACCGCCCACGTCGGCATGTCCGCGCTGATCGACCTCGTCGCCAGGAAATAACGACAACGTTTTTCACCGCAAAACAAATCAACAGTGGAGACCGTCATGGCGAATGACCTCGGAGAGGTATTGCACGAACTGATCGTATCGACGCGCATCCTCGCCAATCAAAAAGTGCTCGACGCCTTCGGCCACGTCAGCGTGCGCAATCCGCACAATCCGAAGAGTTATTTCATTTCACGCCACCAGGCCCCCGAGCTCGCGGAAATCTCGGATCTGGTCGAGCTCAATCTCGATTCCGAGCCGCTCAAGCCGACCGAATTCCGCCTTTACAGCGAACGCGTGATCCACGGCGAAATCTACAAGGCCCGGCCCGAGGTCAACGCGGTGGTCCATCACCATGCCCACGCGGTCTTGCCGTTTTGCATTTCCGGGCGCGAGATCGTGCCGGTCTTTCATCTTGGCGCCGTGATCGGGCCGGTGCCGTTTTGGGACCAGCGTGACGAGTTCGGCGATACCAACATGCTGGTAGTCAAGCCGGAGGAAGGCGCTTCGCTCGCTCGCGCGCTCGGGCCGCACTGGACTGTGCTGATGCGCCGCCACGGCGCAGCCGTCGCCGGCACAAATCTACGCGAGCTCACGTTCCGCACGGTGTTCGGCTGCGAGAATGCGGCGCTGCTGAGCCAGGCCATCGCCCACGGCCACGTCGATTCGCTATCGCCTGGAGAAGCCAAGCTCACTGCCGCCCACCAATTGCGGCCGCCGTCCACCAACCGGGCCTGGAACTACTGGGTTCGCCACGTCGAGAAAGCCGGACTGATGCCGGCCAGGAACGGCGCCAAGAGCCGTGCGGCTGCCGCGAAGCCGGCAAAACGCAAAGCCGCGAAGAAAAACCCAGCGAAAAGCAAATCGAAGAAGCGGCGGTAGCTCGCTGCTCTGCCATCACGTTAGAATAAACGCCGAGACGGGTCACGCCGCCCAAGCCAGAGAGGAAACCATGCCCGATATGCAGTCGCCACGCCTGCCGAAGCTCGCCGTTGAAACGCTGACGCCGGAGCAGAAGGCGCTGGCCGCCTCGATTGCGGCCGGCCCGCGCGGTCAGTTCAAGATGTCGGGTCCGTTTGCCATCTACCTGCATTCGCCGACCTTCGGCGAACTTGCGCAAAAGCTCGGCGGACATCTGCGCTTCAAGACCAGTGTGCCGCCACGGCTGTCGGAATTCGCCATTCTATGCACCGCGCAGCACTGGAGGGCGCAGTACGAATGGGCGATGCATGCGCCAATGGCCGAAAAGCAGGGCGTGAAGCCGCAGACCATTCGCGACATTCAGGCCGGTCGCACGCCGAAATCGGCGCCTAAGGACGAGATGGCGGTCTTTGCCTTCGTCAAGGAGCTCTATGCGAAGAAGCGCGTCAGCGCCGGCACTTTCAACCGTGCGAAGAAACTTCTCGGCGACGCCGGCGTCGTCGAACTGGTCGGCATTCTCGGCTATTACGCGATGGTGTCGATGACGCTGAACACGTTCCGCGCGCCGCTGCCCGAAGGCACCAAGGCGCCGTTCCGCGAAAGCTAAATCAAGCGACGCGGTCGACCGGATTCGTCGCGGACTGGATAAGGTCCGCGGGCGTTGCCGGGCGCGGTGCGTTGCGCTGCTGCAGCAGGTTCAAGAACTCCTCGCGCGGCAACAAGGGCGCGATCAGCGAGCCTTGGGCGAAATCGCAGCCCATCACCATCATGGCCTGAAGATCGGCCACGCTCTCAACGCCATCGGCCACCGCAAAGCTGCCGAAGCGATGAGCGAGATCGAGCGCGGTCTGGCATATCGCCGCGTTGGTCGCGTCAACCGCGCAGCCCTTGACGAAATCGCCGGCAAGCTTGAGCTCGGCGAACGGCAGATCGCGCAGGCTTGAGAACGACGAGTATCCAGCACCGAAATTGTCAATGGCGATGGTCACCTTGCCCGCCCGCAACTGCGCGGCGATTTCCTTCGCCGCCGCGAGATCGCGCACGATCTGGTCCTCGGTCACTTCGAGAATGAGGCCCGGCCAGCGATCCGATTTCGGCCGCTGCTCCTTGACGAGCTGCTCGACCGGCAGCTTGAGCAGCACGCGAACCGGCACGTTGACGGCAAGATGAAGATTGAAGCTTGCCTGCTCGAACATCGTCCAGTCCGACAACGTCGCGAGCAAAGCGTGTTCGGCAAGCTTGGTGACGCTATCCTCATCAATCTCCGGCACAAAAGCCCCGGGCAGCAGCGGGCCTAGCTCCGGGTGGTGGATGCGCATCACCGCCTCGGCGCCGGCCAGGCATTTGCGCTTGAGGTCGATCTTCGGCTGGTACCAGCTCTTGAACCAGCCGTCGCGCAGCGCCTCGGCAATCGACACCTGCGGCAACGGCTCTGCGCTGCTGGAATCGTTGTGCTCGGAATCACTCATGGACACAGGCCCGCAAACGGCGTCGCAAGGGTATACGCCGACTAGTCTTAACCAATCGTAAGGCAAGAAATTACAGGTGGAACCGGGCCGGCGCGGCCGCACCGCGCCGGCCGGAGGCGCTGGGCGGGCGACTATTGCTTTTTCATCTGCATCGTGCCCCCGCCGGGAGCGCTCATCATGCCCCCACCATGATCGCCCATCATCATGCTGCCGCCGCCGGCGGAAGCGCCGGGCGCCGTGGCGCCGAGCGCGAGGACCTGGGACTCCACATCGACGGTGCCGGCGTTATCGAACTTCAGCGTAATCTTCGTGGTGTCGCCTTCGGCGAGCGGATGCTTGAGGTTCAGGAGCATGACGTGGAAGCTCGCCGGCTTAAGCGTCACCGTCTCGCCGGGCTTGATTTCGAGGCCGCCCTCCACCGGCCGCATCTTCATCACGCCGTTGTCCATGGTCATGGTGTGGATTTGACACTCGGCGCTGGCGTCGCTCGACACGCAGGAGACGCGGTCCGGCACCTTGCCGTTGTTGGTGATCGTCATGTACGCGGCCGCGGCCGCCGCGCCTTTGGGCGTCGCGCGCGCCCAGGGCTGACTGATGTGGATCGAGCCGAGGTCATAGTCTTTCGCCAGCGCGGCGGAGGATAAAAACTGCGTCATGGCGAGAGCCGCGACGCTGAAGGGCAGAATCTTCGAAGTAATGGTGGTCATGGATTGCTCCCGAGTCTGATGCCCTGCCCCGCGGGACAGGCATGCTTTTAAGGAAAACGGACGACTGACGATTCAGACGACGGGCGGAGCGCGCGAGCGGTGGGCGGCATCAACGCCCGCGCAGGGCGGTGCAAGCTCCGCGACCGCAGGCAGGCGCCGGAATGACGCCGGCGCGTAGGTGATGTCTGAGGGTTCCTGCATCGGCCCTGCCAGCCCGGCGCCGCACCCGGCACCACAGCCCGCGAGGCACGCGCAATCATGGCCGGCCGGTGGGTGCTTGGGGCCGCCTGATCCGTTCGACGAGCAGATCGGCGCGGAGATAAAAGCGTCGGTTCCCACCACAGGGCATGAAAACACCAACAGCAGCGCTTGCAGGGCGACCCCATAGGCTACCGCCAGCGCCAACACCCTGCGTCCGCATTGCCGTATGCTCATCATATATGATTCTAGGACAAATCGGAGGGGCGTTAAATGCCAGCTATGCAAGCGGCCGGCTGGAACCGCGGCAGCCAACGCCCAGCTTCTGGCGATCTCTTCTTAGAAATTGTCCCGCGGACGCGCTAAGATTGACATGATCGCAGGGTGGCTCGCACGTGGTGCATGACCCTTCAGATTCCGGCGATGTGAGGACGTCTGGTCAGATCCTGACCTTTCGCCAGCGCCGCGGCGCAGCGCCGCCGCGCCGCCCCGAGACCGTCCCCGAAGATTATGCGGACGATTCCGCCGACGACCTCGCCCAATACGAAGACGAGGATACCAACGTCGATTATCGACACCGCATGCTCATGAACATCATTGCGGTTGTCATCGTCTCTTGCCTTGTCGGCGTCGGCGTCTGGATCGCCGACACCATCGCGGACATGGAGAAGGTGCAGGACTGCGCCATGCAGGGACGCCAGAACTGCGCGCCGATCGAACTGCCATCAAAGAAGTAGAACGCAGGCGTCTATTTGAGCTGATCGGCAACCTTCGCCACGCCGGCCATGGCGCACGCTTCATCACCGTTCGAGCTCGAGCCGCTGACGCCGACCGCGCCGATGGTCTCGTCGCCGACCTTGATTGGCACGCCGCCGCGCAGCGGGATCACGTGCTCGAGCTGGCGCTGGCCGGCCAGTTCCGAATTCGGTCCGGTACGCTCGGCCCACTCCGCTGACGTGCGGCCAAACGTGCGCGCCGTGTAGGCTTTGCGCTGCGCCAGTTCGATATTGTGCGGTGCCGCTTTGTCGCCTTGGAGGAACACGCGAAGGCGCCCGGCGCGGTCAAGCACTGCGACCGAGACGCTGTTGCCGGTCTTCTCGCATTCCGCGATCGCGGCCTCGGCGATGGTGAGCGCCATGTGCAGCGAGACATCGCGCTGCATGAGCACTTGCGCGTTGCCCGCCGCCGGCAGCGTCGCCGCCGCGATCACAATGGCCGATCCGACCAGCTTAAGCGCGTGGGTCATTGCAGATTCCTCCCGATGTGTTTGCCCGTCTGCCGGTGAACCCGGATCGGGCGGCGTTGTAGCCGATGTTGACGCGTTTCAGAGCATGGAACAAGCGAACCGCGGCACCGCCGCGCAACGGCGACAAGTCGTTCAAAGCGCGCGCAAATCGGCTCTCTCATCGTCGCACTGATGGCGCGGATACCGCCGTTGAACTTGGCGGCGGCCTTCGCTATACGGGGCGTTCACAAACGGACGGGTCCGCGGCGGCGGGCTTGCAGCCGCCGGGCGGGGCCGGCGCAATGCCGTGCCAACACCCCAAGAGCATGCTCGATGTCCACCACATACGATAAAGTGGCTGAAATCATTGCGGAAACTTGCGATATTCCGCGTGAGAACATCAAGCCGGAAAGCCACGCCATCAACGATCTGGAGATCGACAGCCTCGACTTCCTCGACATCGCCTTCGCCATCGACAAGGCATTCGGCATCAAGCTCCCGCTCGAGCAATGGACTCAAGAAGTCAACGACGGCAAGGCCACGACGGACCAGTATTTCGTGCTGAAAAACCTGAGTGCGCGGATCGACGAACTGATCGCGACAAAGGGCGCCTGAGGCGCCGCGGATGCGTCTTGAATATTTTCAGATGATCGATCGCATCGTCGACGTCAACGTCGACGAACGCGTGATCCGATCGGTGTGCGCCGTGCCGAACGAAAGCACGGTGTTCGAAGGACACTTTCCGTCCTACCCGCTGATGCCCGGCGTGCTGCTGACCGAATGTATGGCGCAGACCACCGGCTGGCTCGTCAGCGTTCTTTGCGGCTTCACCACCATGCCGATCCTGGTCGGCGTCAAGGAAGCCAAATTCCGCACCTTCGTGCTGCCCGGCGACAACCTCGAATTCGAGGGCAAGGTGGTGCACGAAGGTTCGGGTTTCGTCGTCGGCAGCGCCGTCGGTCGGCGCGACGGCAAGGTCGTTTGCGAAGCGAGCCTCACCTACCGCATGGTGGCTTATCCCAATCCGGATTTTCGCAAGGCGGTCTGGGACTGGGCCGAGCGAATCGGCGTTCCGGTCAAGGAGTCCGCCAAGTGACCAACCGCGAGGTGTGGATCACCGGCGTCGGTCTGCTCACCGGACTTGGCGAAGGGCTCGATGCGGCTTGGCAGCATCTCGAACGCGGCGAGCCCGCACCCCACGACGACAAAAGCTTCGCGCCCTATATCGTACATCCGCTGCCGCCGATGAGCTTCGATAGGCAGATTCCGAAGAAGAGCGATCAGCGCCAGATGGAGATGTGGCAGCGCATTGGCGTCTATGCTGCGGGCCTTGCGCTCGGCGACGCTGGCATTGCGGGCAAGCCCGAACTGCTGGACCGCACCGACATGATCGTCGCCGCCGGCGGCGGCGAGCGCGACATCGCGGTCGACACGGCGATCCTCGCGGGAATGCGCACGGCCGCTGAGCGCGGCGCCTTCCTCAACGAGCGGCTGATGAACGACCTGCGCCCGACCCTGTTCCTGGCGCAACTCCCCAATCTGCTCGCCGGCAACATCTCCATCGTCCACGGCGTGGTCGGCTCCTCGCGCACCTTCATGGGCGAGGAATCCGCCGGCGTCGACGCGGTCCGGGTTGCGCAGGCCCGCGTCGCCAGCGGCCAGAGCGACATGACGCTCGTCGGCGGAGCTGCGCATGGCGCGCGCTGGGATTTGCTGCTGGTCTTCGAATTCGCCGGCGCGGTCCTCAAAGACAAGTTCGCACCGGTCTGGGATCGCGGCCCGCGTGGCGGCGTCGCCTACGCCTCGCTCGGCGCGTTCCTGGTGATAGAAAGCAGCGAACACGCGAAGGCGCGCGGCATGCGGCCCAGGGCACGGCTTGGCCCGATCCTCTCCGACCGCAACCTGCGCACGCCCGGCGAAATCGAGGCTGCGCTGCGGCGGGAGTGGCACGCCGTCGAAAATAATATAGACCGCACCCATGCCGCGGTCATTTCCGGCGCTGCTGGCCTTGAACCGGCGACTTCGGCCGAACTCAGCGTGCTGAAGGAGATCGGCCTTCCGATCCGCAACACCAATACGTATATCGGGCATGGGATCGAGGCTCAGTTTATGGCCAATGTGGGAATAGCGTGCGCCGCTATCGGACACCGCAGGCTGTTTGCGCCGATGGGAACGGGCGATATGGGGGATAGTCCGGCCGACCTCTCCCAGATCGTCGTTACCAGCGTCGGCCCGTGGCGGGGCGAGGGGCTGGCGCTACTCGAACGGGCCAATTGAGGGAAAGCTCCATGACTGAGCAATCATTGAGCGCTTCGAGCCACGCATTACGAGACAAGGCAGGCCGGCCGATCGTTGCGGTAACCGGCATCGGGATCGTCACGTCGCTCGGAGTTGGCAAAGAAGACAACTGGAGAAAATTGGCCGGCGGCGTCTCCGGCATCAAACACATTTCGCGCTTCCCGGTCGAAGGCCTGCGGACCAAGATCGCCGGCACAGTTGATCACGTGTACCGCGACGGCATGTCGCCCGCAGAGCTTTCGGAACGCATGGCGGTGCTTGCCGGCGAAGAGGCCATCGCCCAATCCGGGATCGGCGCCAAGGGCCATTTTCCCGGTCCGCTCTATATCGCGCCGCCGCCGCTCGAAGTCGAATGGAGCGACCGCACCAGGCTCTCCGAGATGGCGGCCGCCAACGCCGAGGCCGGCTATGCCGATCTGCTGCGAGTTGCCCGCGACTACGCCGCCAGATACGGCACATTTCGTTTCGGCATCATCGCGGAAAACCTCGCCGCACATTTCGGCACCGCGGGGTCCCCGATCGCGCTCAACACTGCCTGCGCCTCGGGCGCGAGCGCCATCCAACTCGGTCTCGAAGCGATCCGCCGCGGCGAATGCGAGGTCGCGCTCGCCATGGGCGCCGACGGCTCGCTGACGCCGGAATCACTGGTGCGGTTCTCGCTGCTCTCAGCGCTGTCGACACAGAACGATCCGCCAGAGCGCGCCTCCAAGCCGTTCTCCAAGAACCGCGACGGCTTCGTGCTGGCCGAGGGCGCCGCGGCGCTGGTTCTTGAAGAGCTCAATCACGCCCGCGCCCGCGGCGCGCGCGTGCTCGGCATCGTCGAGGGCTGCGGCGAGAAATCCGATTCGTTCCATCGCACCCGGTCGAGCCCGGACGGCAAGCCCATCATTGCCTGCATGCGCAATGCGCTGGCCGATGCCGGCGTCGGTCCCCAGGATGTCGATTACATCAACGCTCACGGCACCAGCACGCCGGAAAACGACAAGATGGAGCACCTCGGCGTCTCCGCGGTTTTCGGCGAGCAAATCAAAGGCATTCCGATCTCTTCCAACAAATCGATGATCGGTCACACTTTGACCGCGGCGGGCGCGGTGGAGACCGCGTTCACGCTCTTGACCCTCGAGCACCAGCGCATCCCGCCGACCATCAATCATGCGGTGCCCGACCCGGCTATTGCGCTCGACGTCGTGCCGAATGTGGCGCGGGACGCGCGCGTTGATCGCGCGATTTCCAATTCGTTCGGCTTCGGCGGGCAGAACGTCTGCCTCGTCATGACGCGGGAGCCGGCGTGATCGCTGCTTTGGATAAGGCCGTGAGCGGCGAGCGTGTGCGGGCGCCTGCCACGTACACAATGCGCGCGCTGACGCTCGTCGCCGACCGCAAGATCGAGCTTCTCGACGTCGCGGCTCCTTCGGCGCCCGCCGCCGGCGAGGTGCAGATCCGTATCAAGGCCATCGGTCTCAACCACATCGATGTATGGGGCTGGCGCGGCATGGCCTTCGCGAAACGAAAGCTGCCGCTGATTGTCGGCGTCGAAGCGGCCGGCGAGGTCGCCGCAACCGGCAACGGCGTTACGTCGCTCAAGGCCGGCGACGGGGTCGTTGCATACGGCGCGCTCACCTGCGCAACCTGCAAGGCCTGCCGGGAAGGCCGCGACAATCTCTGCGAAAACGTCGCCGGCATCATGGGCTTTCATCTGGACGGCTTTGCGCGCGACCTCGTCAACATGCCGGCGCGCCTGGTCGTCCCGATCCCGGCCGGCGTGAACTTTCGCGACGCTGCCTGCGCGCCGGTGGCATTTGCGACCGTGCAGCACATGCTGTTCGACAATGCGAAGCTCGAGCCGGGCGAAACCATCCTGGTGCAGGCCGGCGGCTCCGGCATCGGCACCGCCGCCATCAAGATGGCAAAGGCGATCGGCTGCACCGTCATCACCACCGTTGGCGACGATGCCAAAGCCGAAAAGGCGAAAGCACTCGGCGCCGATCATGTCATCAACTACCGCACCGATCGCTTCGAGGGCGTGGTGCGCAAGCTCACCGGTAAGAAGGGCGTCGATGTCGCCTTCGAGCATGTCGGCCCCGACACTTTCAACGGCTCGCTGTTGTGCCTCAAGCGCGGCGGGCGCTTGGTCACCTGCGGCTCGACATCGGGTCAGTCCACCACCGTGAACCTGTTCCAGCTTTATCTTCAGCAATACCGGATCTTCGGTTCGTTCGGCGCCTCGATGCGCAACATCCGCGAGAGCCTCGCCAAAATGGCGTCGGGCCTGCTGCCGGTGATCGATACGGAAGTCGCGCTTGCCGATTTCGAGCGCGGCCTCGCGCGGCTCGAAAGCCGCCAAGTGTTCGGTAAGATCATCGTCAATTTCTGATGGCCGGGCCGCGCTTCAAAGCCCTGCTGGACGCGACGCTGGGCAACCTCGCGACCGGTCTTTTGGCCGCCGTCAGACGCTTCGATCGCCGGCGCACTGCAAACGCTGCCGGCGCGTTTATGCGCAAGGTCGGCCCGCTGCTCAGGGAACATCGTCTCGGCCGCCAAAATCTGCGCGCCGCCTTTCCGGAAAAATCCGACGCCGAGATCGAGCAAATTCTGTTGGGTGTCTGGGACAATCTCGGCCGTGTCGCGATCGAATTTGCCCATCTTAATGATTTCTCGATCGCGGGCTTTGGGCCACAAACGGCCGATGTCGTCACCTATCCGCCGGAATCAAAAGAACGCTACGATCGCCATCAGCAAAGCGGCAAAGCCATGATCGGCTTTGCCGCCCATCTCGCCAACTGGGAGATTCCGGGCGTCGCCGCAAAACTGATCGGCGTCAAATCCGCAGTCCTGTTTCGGCGGCCGAATATCTCGTCGATCAGCGACCTCATCGTCAAATTGCGCGAGCCGCTGATGGGCGAGATGGTGCCGACCGGCTTTGACGCAGCCCTCAGGCTCGCGCGTCTTTTGCAGTCAGGTACCAATGTCGGGATGCTGGCCGATCAGCATTTCACCAAGGGCGTCGAGGTGACGTTCTTCGGCCGCCGCTGCCTCGCCAATCCGTTGCCGGCGATGCTGGCGCGCCAGACCGGCTCACCTATCCACGGCATGCGCGTGGTGCGCCGAAGCGACGCCAATAGCTTCTGGGGTGAGATCGGCGAAGAGGTCGTGCCGGTACGCGACGCCAAAGGAGAGGTCGATATCAAGGGCACGACGCAAGCGATCACCGCCGTCATCGAAGGCTGGGTTCGCGAGCACCCGGAGCAATGGCTTTGGGTGCACCGGCGATGGCGTTGACGGCGGCAGCTTCAGCTTTCCGTCGGCAGCCCGGCCGCCTTCCAGGCCAGAATTCCGCCGGCGAGGTGGGAACCGTAGGCGAAGCCCTGGTCCTGGGCCGCGAGCGAGGCGGTCACGGAGCGGCGGCCGGAGCGGCACGCAAACACCACTTCGCGCCCCTGCGGGTCCGGTATGGCGCCGGCATCAAACACGGAAAGCGGCACCAGGACCGCGCCGGGAAAGCGCTCGACCGCGGTTTCGTTTGGTTCACGCACGTCGACCAGCACCATGCGGCCTTCCTCGAGCCCGCGCGCGACGTCCTGCGGCGTGAGATCGCGCACGCTTGGGGGCTGGTCCGGCATACTCGGCTCCTGGCGAGGTTACGCTTCGCGAACGCGCAGATTGCGTCAGCTTCGTGCAAAGTCAAACGGGATTTTAGATCGTCACCTGGGTGCCGACCTCGACCACACGGTCGGTTGGAATCTGGAAATAATCGGTGGCGTCATTGGCGGAACGGGCGAGCCAGATGAACATGCGATCCTGCCAGCGCGGCATCCCCGAATGCGGTGCCGGCCGCAGCGCCCGGCGCGACAGGAAGAACGATGTTGACATGATGTCGAACTGCCAGCCGAGCTTGCGCGCTATGGCGAGCGCGCGCGGAATGTTCGGCGTCTCCATATAGCCGAAACGCAACAGGATGCGCGTGAACGTCGAACCGACCGGCTCGATGCGCACGCGTCTGGAACTGTCGACGCGCGGCGTGTGCGTGGTTTCAACGCTGATGATGACGTTCTTTTCGTGCAGCACCTTGTAGTGCTTGAGGCTGTGCATCAGCGCCGTCGGCGCGCTTTGCGGGTCGCTGGTGAGAAAGACCGCGGTGCCGGGAACGCGCTGTGGCGGCTTGCGCTCGAGGATGCGGACCAGATCCTCGAGCGGCGTTTCGAGCCTCCGGGTCTTGTCGTAGAGAAGCCTCGAGCCGCGCCGCCAAGTATACATCACGATCATCACCATGCCGCCGAGCGCCAGCGGCACCCACCCGCCCTCGACCACCTTGAGCATGTTGGCCGAGAGAAACGTCAGATCAATGAACAAGAACGGCAGCATCAGGGCCGCCGCTGCGAACGGCGACCAAGACCACATGCGCCAAATGACGATAAAAGCCATCATGGCGGTCACG
>DATJYT010000208.1:0-9073 GCA_035499475.1 Xanthobacteraceae bacterium
TATCTGTTTTCGGATCCGGTCGCATGTCCGGCTGCGGTGCGCTCCATGTTTGCAGAGAAGATATTCGATCTGCCCTGTTTGGTGTCGATCGATCCCTTGCCGGAGGGCGTGCCGCCTTCCGACCCTCCCGCGCTGTCGAAAGGATATGTCACATTCGGCGTGTTCAACCGGGCCAACAAGATCTCCGACGCGTGCGTTGCGGCCTGGGCTCGCATCCTCGATGCGGTGCCGCACTCGCGGCTGCTGATGAAGCATTTCGCCTTCGACGACGCCTCGGTGCGAAGCCGGCAACTGGAACGGTTCGCCGCCCATGGCATTGCGCCCGACCGTCTTGCCTTCCTGGGCGCAACCTCGCGGCAGGAGCATCTGGCCGCCTACCGGGAGGTCGATATCTGCCTCGACACATTCCCGCAGAATGGCGGCGTGAGCACCTGGGAATCGATACAGACGGGGGTGCCGGTGATCGCGGTCTTGGGCAACCGCATCGCCAGCCGGGTCGCAGGCGCGATCCTGAGTGCCGTCGGAATGCAGGACTGGGTATCGGAGAGCCTCGACGGCTATGTCGCCATCGCGGAGAAATTCTCCGCAAGGCCAGATGACCTCAAAGCCTTGCGGCACGCGCTGCCGGCAAGACTTTCAGCATCGGCCGCCGGCAACGGCTCATCGTATGCAAAAGCCGTCGAAGCCGCTTATCGAACCATCTGGGGCGAGTATTGCCGGTCAGACGGCGATGCCTAATAATCAGCAGCGTCACGCTTCGTTGCTGAGAATTGGCGGAACACTTCTGCGCGCAGCCGCCGTCAGGCCGCCATCGCCGGCGCTTCGACCTCGCGATTGCCATGCAGCCAGTCGCGCGCCGCGCGCTGTGCGGCAGCAATCTCGGCGTCCGACATCTGGCTCGCGATTTCACGCCGCAACAGGATCGCCTCGGCATTGCCCTTCATAGCCGCAAGATTGAACCACTTGTGTGCGGCGACGAGATCGACCGGCACGTCGCGGCCGATCGAATACATCAATCCGAGTTCAAACAGCATGTCGTCGTAAGCGGGCCCTTCGCCGAGCGGCGCCGCGCTGCTGTCGAGAATATCAAAACGCGCCATCGTCCAACTCCCCTGTCTACGCCTCACCACACCGCGCTCTTGCGCGTCTTCGTGGGCTATCACTCCCTCAGCCGACCCGCGAATAATCCTCAGAAGATTTGAATGGTGGTTTAAGCAATGCGATGAATCGAATCTGAACCGTGGTCGTTGTGATTGCGGTCGTGCTCGCAACGTGATGTTAAGAAAGCGCGGCACGCAGAGCGAAAACACAGGCCGGGCGGACGTTGCACGTCCCGTTTTCAAGTACACCGGGCTCGACTATCCTTTATGTCTCGTGAACGCAGAGGAGTGAATCTGCAATGAGGACCACGCCCACGGTGGCGACGCTGCTTTGCCTGTCGACGATCGCGGCATCCGCGCCGGCGCTCGCCGCAGATCCGTTCGGAACCTGGTACACCGCCGACAAGGACAGCCAGGTCAAGATCGTCAATTGCGGCGGCGCGCTGTGCGGCGCACTGACGTGGCTCAAGGAACCCAACGACCCGGCGACCGGCAGGCCGAAGACCGACAAGCACAATGCCGACGCCAGCAAGCAGAGCCGTCCGCTCCTTGGCGTCCAAATCGTCCTCGCCATGAAACCGAGCGGGACGCCCGACCAGTGGAGCGGAAATGTCTACAATGCGTCCGACGGCAAGACCTATAGCGGCACCTTCACCATGACGGGGCCGAACACCGCCGATTTGAAGGGTTGCGTCCTGTTCATCTGCAAATCGCAGACCTGGACGCGGGCGAACTGACGAGGACGCTTTCGCCTGCTGCGAACCGGGACTAAAGATGCCGCCCTTCGAACAGCGGTGAAAGCGGACCGCCCCGGATTGCTGGAGAACCGTTCGCACAATGCCGGCAACCGATGACGATCAGGCGCTGCGAGCGGCCTACTCGCTCCACCAACAGGGCAACCTGACCCAAGCCGCCGATTTATATCGTCAGCTCATCGGACGGAATCCCAGGAATTTCCACGCCCTGCATCTTCTCGGGATTCTCGAGGCCGGCGCCGGTAACATCGAGCAAGCGAAGGCTCTGATGGCGCGCTCGCTCGCGATCAAGCCGCCCAACATTCAGTACGTCGAAAACTACGCGACAATTTTATGCCAAGCGCAGGAATACGAGGCCGCGCTGCAATCCTGTCAGAAGGGATTGCTCCTTAACGGCGACAGCGCGTCGCTGCTCTACGTCAGCGCCGTTTCGCTGTTCAAACTCGGGAGGCTTGAGGAGGCGCTCACGCATTTCAACCAGCTCCTGGCGGCGCAGCCGAGGCATATCATGGCGCTCAACGAGCGAGGTTCGGTGCTCGCAGAGATGAAACAATTCGGTGCGGCGCTCGAGAGCGTGGAAATGGCGCTCGGTCTTAATCCGCGCTTCGCCGAGGCGCAGCTCAACAAAGGCAATCTATGCAGTGCGCTCGGGCGCTACGACCAGGCACTTGCCGCTTACGATAGTGCGTTGGCGCTGCGTCCCGACCTTGCCGATGCCTGGCTCGGCCGCGGCAATGCGCTTCGCGCCGGCAAACGCTTCGACGAGGCGATGATTGCGTATGACAAAGCGCTGGCATCGCGGCCCGGCCTTGCCAATGCCTGGCTGGGCCGCGGCAATGTTCTTTACGAGACGCGGCGCTACGGCGAAGCGATTGCCGCATATGACAGGGCAATCGCGTTGAACCCTCGGCTTGCGGAAGCATGGCTAGGCCGCGGCAATTCCCTTTTCCCGATCGGCCGGAATGATGAGGCGATCACCGCCTTCGATCGGGCGATCGAGCAAAAACCCGACCTCGCCGCAGCATGGCTCGGCCGCAGCATGTCGCTGGCTCAAACCAACCGGTTGGCCGAAGCACTCGCCGATATCGACAACGCGCTGGCGCTCAGGCCTGATTTCGCCGAGGCGCTCTCTGCTCGCATCGTCATCCTCGATTTTGCCGCCGAGGTGGGGTTCGAGGAAGCGCGGGATGCGCGCCGAGACTGGTGGCGCGAAGTCGGGCCGACAATCGCCCGAGACCCGACGCTGCGGCACGGCAACAGCCGCGATCCCAGCCGGCGCCTCAAGATCGGCTACGTCTCGGCCGACTTCCGCAAACATTCCGCAGCGCTGTCATTCCGGCCGGTCCTGCTTAATCACGACAGGTCGCAATTTGAAATCACCTGCTATTCCTCCTCGCACGGCGAGGACGAGATCACAGAGGATTTCCGCCGCTCGGCGGATTGTTGGCGCGATGTCACGCAATTATCGGACGAGCGGCTTTGCCAGCAGATAGGTGATGATCGGATCGATATCCTTGTCGATCTGTCCGGCCACTCGGCGGGTCATCGGCTCGGCGTGTTCGCGCGGAAGCCGGCGCCCGTCCAAGTCACCGCCTGGGGACACGCGACCGGCACAGGCCTGCCGTCGATCGACTATTTGTTCTCGGATCCGATCGCATGCCCCCCGACGGCGCGCCCGATGTTCGCGGAGAAAATTTTCGACCTGCCCTGCTTTATCTCGGTCGATCCGTTGCCCGATCGGGTGCTGACCGCGGAGCCGCCCGTTCTGTCCAAGGGATATGTAACCTTCGGCGTGTTCAATCGCGCCAGCAAAATTTCCGATCAAGCCGTCACGTTGTGGTCCCGCATCCTCCACACGGTGCCGCAATCGAGGCTGTTGCTGAAATCTTCGGCATTCGACGAGGCGTCGGCCCGGGCGCGGATGATCGAGAGGTTCGCGGCGCACGGCGTAGCCACCGACCGCCTCGGCCTGCTGGGCGGCACCACACGGCTGGATCATCTGGCCGCGTTCGATGATGTCGACATTTCGCTCGATCCGTTTCCGGTCAATGGCGGCATCAGCACCTGGGAGTCCCTGCAGGTCGGCGTGCCCGTTGTGGCGAAACTCGGCAACAGCCTGCCGAGCCGCACCAGCGGCGCGATACTCACGTCGGTGGGCATGGGCGACTGGGTCAGCGAAAATGCCGAGGGCTATCTTGCTGTCGCGGTGAACTTCGCGGCGGCGCCCGATCGTTTGAAAGCTTTGCGGCAGGAGCTGCCGGCAAAACTAGCGGCGTCAGCGTCCGGGAACTGTGCGAAATACACCAAAACGGTGGAGGCGGCGTACCGAACGATGTGGGAGGAATATTGCCGCACAGCGCCGCAAGGCTAGCCGCGAAGCCCATACCGCCATCGCAAGCCGAAGCCGATGACACCCGGCACGTCAACGCAAAATCAGCGCGCGCGTTGGCCGAACAAGACCGCCCTCACGCTGGGATCCGCCATATCGACGGCCGAGGCCGCTTCGATGCGGATGGCGAAGGCGCGCTTCACCGCAGGTCGCGCGCGGATGGTTTCGAACCAGCGCTTGAGGTGCGGAAAGTCGGCGAGATTCTGCCCCTGCCGTTCGGCGAGACGGACCCAGCCGACGCAGGCGATGTCGGCGATCGAATAGCGGCCGGCCAGGAACGCGCGCGTTGAGAGCCTCTTGTTCATGACGCCGTAGAGGCGGTTCACTTCGTCGCTGTAGCGCGCGATCGCATAGTCGATCGGCCGCGGCGCATAGCGGCGAAAATGCACCGCCTGCCCGGCCATGGGCCCAAGGCCGGCCATTTGCCAGAACAGCCACTCGTCCACCGCGACGCGCGCGCGCTCGTTACGCGGATAGAACTTTCCGGTCTTGCGGCCGAGATATTGCAGGATGGCGCCGGACTCGAACACCGAGATCGGCCGGCCGCCCGGGCCGTGCGGATCGACGATCGCCGGCATGCGGTTGTTGGGCGAGATCTCCAGGAAATAGGGCGTGAACTGCTCGCCCTTGGAGATATCGACCGGCCGGATGACATAGGGCAGGCCGCACTCCTCCAGCATGATCGAAATCTTCCAGCCGTTCGGCGTCGGCCAGTAGTAGAGCTCGATCGGCGCGGCGGCACGACGCGGCTTCGCTTTTCGCCGCTTGATGCCGGCAGCGGAAATCCGCTTCGACCTCGCCCGCACACGCTTCATTGCAAACTCGCGGCCAATAAAAAAGGCGCCGCAGAATTGCTCCACGGCGCCGTCAAGTGAATCTCAATTGAGAGTGTCGAGGAAAAGCCCCGGACACACCGAGGGCGTCGGCGAGAGGCTCGATGATCAAGTTTGCCGGCTCTTCGCCCAGCCAAGGTCCGGTTGTCCCGTTCCCTGTCTCCACCGCCGTCCGTTTTGCAAATCATCGCATCGCGGATGGTGTGAAGCTTGAACGTCGGTCTCGCCGACGCCCCCTGTCGTTCACCTGAGCCGGCCCGTCTCGGGCAATGAAGTCCACCCTTGACGTTGGCCGGCCCGTGTGACGCGATCTTCGACACATGCGATGCCGAAGATCGAGGTCGGCGTCGACTACTTCTTCTTCCGACGCTTTGCCTTTTTCGGAGCTTTCGCCTTCGCTTTTCTCTTCTTCGCCATTGCTGCCCTCCTAGCTTGAGTGGATGGCGACATCAGTGCAGTGCCGTCGCGAATCGACGGGCACTAACATCCGATTACTACACAGGAAAAAAAATAACAGTGACTCCGCTTAATTTTGCGTTTAAGCGCCGCCGTCGCCCGCGCCGCGACGTTGATGAAGCGTTCTGTGGAAAAATTGCCGGCGCAAAAAATTTTTTGTTGGCAAAGCTGCGTTGCAAACGGGCGCGACATTGCGGAAACACCGATGAAATGCGGGTTTTTGTGGCATTCTGCGCGGAATTTTTTATTGGTTGCGCACGACGCTGCAACACACTGCGCGTCGCACGATCGCGCGCCAATCGAGCGCAAGCACAACACCATTTACCCTGCAAAAAAAATTATGCACACGCCGCCTTTGCGGGCGCATTGACGGGCTTGGCGGCGCGCAAAACGCGCGAATCAGTGCCAACCGATTCGCTCCAGCGACGCGCGCGGTGACCGCGCGCAGCGTCGATCGACGTCATTGTGAGCGCATTCGCGACTGTGTTGCGGTGCGCTCGTAGCTTCGGCGAGACTTTGGCGCCGACGACACGACAGCGGCGAGCCGCAACGCTCAGACGCCGAGTTTCTTCTTCAGGAGTTCGTTGACCGCTTGCGGATTGGCCTTGCCGCCCGACGCCTTCATCACCTGGCCGACGAACCAGCCGATCGCTTTCGCATTGATCTTGGCGTCGGCGACCTTGTCGGGGTTCCTGGCGACGATGTCATCGACGATCTTTTCGATCGCACCGACGTCGGTGACCTGCTTCAGGCCCCTCTGTTCCACGATGGCGCGCGGATCGCCGCCCTCGTTCCAGACGATCTCGAACACATCTTTGGCGATCTTGCCCGAAATGGTGCCTTCGGCGATCAAATCGAGGATTGAACCGAGCTGCGCCGCCGTGATCGGCGTGGCAGTGATATCTCTGCCTTCACGATTGAGCCGCCCCGCAAGCTCGTTGATGACCCAGTTGGCGGCGAGCTTGGCATCGCACGGCTTATCGCGGCCTCTGACGACGGATTCGAAGTATTCCGCCGTCGCCCGCTCGGCGACGAGCACGTCGGCGTCATAGGTCGACAACGCATAGTCGCGCACGAAGCGCGTCTTCTTCTCATCCGGCAGTTCCGGCAAGTTTTTCTGCAAGTCCTCGACCAATGCGGGCGATAATTCGAGCGGAAGCAGGTCCGGATCGGGAAAATAACGGTAGTCGTGCGCCTCCTCCTTGGTGCGCATGGGGCGCGTTTCGCCTTTGTCCGGATCGAACAGCCGCGTTTCCTGCTCGATCGCGCCGCCGTCCTCGATCACTTCAATCTGCCGCCGCGCCTCATAGTCGATGGCCTGGCCGACAAAGCGGATCGAATTGACGTTCTTGATCTCGCAGCGCGTGCCGTAGGGTGCTCCCGGCTTGCGCACCGAAACGTTGACGTCGGCGCGCAGATTGCCCTTCTCCATGTCGCCGTCGCAGGTACCCAAGTAGCGCACGATGCTGCGCACCTTGCCGAGGAAGGCCTTGGCCTCGTCGGCCGAGCGCAGGTCGGGCTTCGAGACGATCTCCATCAGCGCGACGCCCGCCCGGTTGAGATCGACGAGCGACATCGTTGCGTTGCGATCGTGCAGCGACTTGCCGGCATCCTGCTCGAGGTGCAGCCGCTCGATGCCGACGCGCACCGTCTCGCCGTCTGGCATGTCGACCGTGACCTCGCCCTCGCCGACGATCGGCGACTTGTACTGGCTGATCTGGTAGCCCTGCGGCAGATCCGGATAAAAATAATTTTTACGGTCGAAAACCGACTTGGGATTGATTTTCGCCCTGAGGCCGAGCCCGGTGCGCACCGCTTGGCGCACGCATTCCGCGTTGATCACCGGCAGCATCCCTGGCATCGCGGCATCGACCAGCGAAACATGGGAGTTCGGCTCGCCGCCGAATTCCGTCGAGGCGCCCGAGAACAGCTTTGCCTGCGAGGTGACCTGGGCGTGCACTTCCATGCCGACGACCACTTCCCAGTCGCCGGTCGCGCCTCTGATCAACTTCGACTTGCGGGCCGGTGCATCCATCGTGCAATGACGTCCAGTTTCGCGCGGTCTTTTCCCGAACTCTGCGGCGGCAACCGCACAAACACGCTTCCTGCGTGAGCTTTCCCATATATATTGGGGAAAACACGTCAAGGGAGGTCGTCGTGAAACGCCTATTGGTCGCCGCTTTCGTAATGCTGAGCCCGTCCGCCTTCGCGCAGTCGGTCCCGCAAATTCCCTTCGACTCGGTGCCGAACTTTCTCAAGCTGCCGCCCGACTTGAACATGGGCGAAGCTTCAGGCGTGGCGGTCAATTCCAAGGGCCACATTTTCGTCTTTCATCGCGGCGGCAGCAGCCACGGGCCTGCCTTCGCCAATACCGCCGCGCAATTGTGGGAGTTCGGGCCCGACGGCAAGTTCATCCGCGAGATCGGTAAGAATCTTTACGCCTGGTCGTTCGCCCACGTGGTGCGCGTCGACAAGGACGACAATATCTGGGCCGTCGACAAAGGCTCGGACATGATCATCCGGTTCAATCCGGAAGGCCGCGTCACCATGGTGATCGGCCGCAAGCAGGAAGCCTCCGACGCCGATACCAAGCCTTACGAGCACGTCAACCCGCCGCTGCCGCCGCAGGACGGCCGTTTCCGGCAGCCGACCGATGTCACCTGGGATGCCGCCGGCGACATTTTCATCAGCGACGGCTACATCAATTCGCGCATCGCCAAGCTCAACAAGGATGGTGACTGGCTCAAATCCTGGGGCGCGCCGGGCAAAGGCGAGGGCCAGTTCAGCACCCCGCACAGCATCGCCTCGGACGCCAAGGGCAATATCTACGTCGCCGACCGCAACAACCGCCGCATCCAGGTGTTCGACAGCGACGGCAAGTTCGAGCGCATCATCAAGATCGACATCCCCCCCGATCCGAACGCACAGCCGGCAATCGGCAACAAGCCCGACCTCACCGACTATTTGACCAAGGGCGGCACCATGACGCCCGGCGCGCCATGGGCGATCTGCATCACGCCGCCGCCCAATCAGGTGATGTATGTGGACGATGCCTTCCCGGGCCGCATCTACAAGCTCGACCTCGACGGCAAGGTGCTTGGCATGTTCGGCCGCGCGGGCAAACAACTCAAGCAGTTCGGCTGGGTCCATGAGATCGCCTGCCCGAACGAGAACACGCTCTATGTCGCCGAGATCCTGAACTGGCGCGTGCAGAAACTGATCCTGCATCCCGATCAGCAGCACGCCTCGAACCAGTGAGTGACGCGCCAGCGCTGTCACCTCACAATGGGAGAGACGGCCCGCCCCCAATCCAGCGCCATTGAGCGGCTCGCCGCATGGACGCTGGCGGTGCGGGCCGAGGCGTTGCCGCCGCAGAGCCTCGAGCGCGCCAAGCTTCTCCTCCTCGATACGCTCGGCTGCGGCTTCGCCGCGCTCGGCGATGATGTTGCGCGTGCGGTGCTGACGACGATCGCTGCGTTCGGCGAAAAGCCGCAATGCACGGTCCTCGGTCAGGCGCGCAAGCTGAGCCCGCCAAGCGCC
>DATJYT010000209.1:0-3173 GCA_035499475.1 Xanthobacteraceae bacterium
CCAGAACAATTATATTCACACCGACCACGAACAACTTTACACGGGTTCGGGAAGGGTCGCATACCGGTGGACCGACACCAATACCTGGCTGGACGGCACCACTGCGAGTGCAACTTTCATCTACGGCAGCGGCTTGCGTACTGATCTTCAAAATCCAGACGGCACCGTTGTTCCGAACGGTGCCCACCTCCCATCTTATTGGCAGGTTAACACCGGCCTCTCGCATGTGTTTGCCAATGGCTGGAACGGATTGCCGGTTACGGTCCGGTTCGACGTGGTCAACGTGGCCGACTACATCTACCAGATCCGCAACGGTGCCGGCATCGGCGTGTTCGCGCCGCAATACGGACCGCGGCGCGGATACTACTTCGGCATATCGCAGAAGATCGGGGCTCCGGAGAAGACTCCCGGTGTCTTGCCCGGTTTCTACACCAAGGCGCCAGCCGTAGCCTCCACAGTCTACTATTGGGCTGGCCCCTATGTCGGCGCCAATTTCGGCGGCGCGTTCAGCGCGGGCGAGCATGTGCTCACGCCGATCGGCTGGGGCTCGATCAATCCGAGCGGCGCGCTCGGCGGTTTGCAGTTCGGTTACAACTATCTGGTTGCTCCAACCTGGCTGGTCGGGGTCGAAGGCGAACTCGGCTGGTCGTCAGCTCAGGGCAAGACCAATTTGGTCGATCCCGTCGCAGGGACGGCCGCGCTGTCGATCACCAGCGACCAGAACTGGTATGACACGCTCAGCGGCAGGGTCGGCTATGTCATGGGACCGCTGATGCTCTACGGGAAGGGCGGCGCCGCGTGGATGAATGCCGATTACCTTTTGGAGGTGAACAGCGGGCTCGACGGTGTAACAACGACCAACACGACCAGGCCCGGTTGGGTCGCCGGCGTCGGCCTCGAATACATGCTGGGGTCTCACTGGTCTGCAAAGCTCGAGTATGATCATCTCGAGTTTGGCCGCAAGACCTTGAGCTTTGTGAACCCGTTCGGCAATAGCGTGACCGTCGAGTCCGCAGTCAACCAGGTCAAGGCCGGCGTCAACTACCACCTTGAGGGATTGCTATAGATTTTTACAGGATCCCGAGTGTTCCGCGCCGGCGACGCTCATTAGAGCTGAGGCCCTTTTCATCGCTGATGCAAGGTGAAAGCCGGTCGCGACGCCATTCGGTGCCGTCGGCTGGCTCGTTGCCGTAGTCCGACGTCAGTCCTGGCGCCCACTTTCATTGCGGGCGCCCACACCACCGAATCCTGACCGGTGAACAACGCCAATGATGAAACACGTTGGGCAACTTGAGGATGTACGGCAACATCGCCTGGGCGCGCCAGCTCGGCACCAATGTCGTCTCCAACCAGTTCCTGTTCGGCGCGGATGAACTCGCCTATATCGCCACTCACTACATCTACACCGACGATAGCCAGGTCCTGACCGCGTCGGCGGCGCCTCCTATCTCTGGAACGACACGCGCCTTTCCGCCTCCATGATCTATGGCAGCGGACTCCGGTCGGGCTTTGCCAATACCGATCACCTGCCGTCCTACACTCAGGTCAATATGGGCATATCGCACGACTTCTATATCGTCGCGCCGAACAAGACGACCACGCTGCGTTTCAACGTGTTCGACAAGATTTATGAAATCAGGGACGGTTCCGGTATCGGCGTGTTCGCGCCGCAATTCGGGCCGCGCCGCGCCTTCTCGTTTCGCAGAAAATATGAGGGACGGCGGAATGAGTATCATGAGACTGGCCTGCCTCATCGCCGCGCGAACGTGGGGCTCGGGAAATTATCCCGGAATCTTCGGGACATTTATCCCTGACGCGAAAATAGAACTGAGCTGGTACGCTGTCGGAATGAATGCCTGGAGCGATTACATGCGGCATTGCGGTGCCAGGCGAATCCGTGAGGTGATTTTGGGGGCGATGACCGCCTGCCTTGCGCTTTTGTCGCAGCCCGCATTCGCGCAGGCGCCCAATCCGCTGCTGCCGCACAATCTGTCGCCCTGGGGCATGTTCCTCAACGCCGACATCGTGGTGAAGGCGGTGATGATCGGGCTCGCCATCGCTTCGCTCGCGACCTGGACGATCTGGCTCGCCAAGACCATCGAGCTCAAGATGGCGACGAACCGCGTGCGGCAGCGGCTGAAGCTCCTGGAAAGGGGCGGTCATCTCGCCGATGCGGCCCGTGCCTGCGATAACGCGCGTGATGCGGTCGCGCAGCTCGTGCTCTCCACCGCGCGCGAGGCGGAGCTTTCCGACGGCATCGTCGACGACGGCTTCAAGGAGCGCGTCGCGCTCAGGCTGGAGCGGGTGGAGGCTGCCATGACGCGGCAGGTCTCGCGCGGCACGGGCATCCTCGCAACGATCGGCGCGACCGCGCCCTTTGTCGGCCTGTTCGGCACGGTGTGGGGCATCATGAATGCCTTCATCGGCATCTCCGAATCCCACACCACCAATCTCGCGGTGGTGGCACCGGGCATCGCCGAGGCGCTGCTTGCGACCGCATTCGGCCTGGTCGCCGCGATTCCGGCGGTCGTGATCTACAACCATCTCGCGCGCGTCATCGCCGGCTACCGCACATTGCTGGGCGATGCCTCGGCGCAACTCATGCTCCTGATCAGCCGCGGTCAGCGCGGCCATGAGGCGGCGCTGTCGCGCGCAGCGGAGTGAGGGCATGGCCTTTCGTCTCGGCACCCGCTCGGATACCGACGATCTCGAGGTTCAGCACGAGATCAACGTCACGCCCTTCATCGACGTGATGCTGGTGCTTCTCATCATCTTCATGGTGGCCGCACCGCTTGCAACCGTTGACATCGGTGTCAACCTGCCGGCGAGCACCGCGCCGGAGCAGCCGCGGCCGGACAAGCCGGTGTTCGTGACCATCAAGGAGGATCAGTCGATCGCGGTCGGCGAGACCATCGGTCCGCGCGAGGGCCTGCCGGCGGCGCTCGATGCTGCGACCAACACCCACCGCGACGAAACCATCTTCATCCGCGCCGACAAGGCGGTGAACTATGGCGAGCTGATGGAGGTGATGAACGTGTTGCGCGATGGCGGCTATCTCAAGCTCGCGCTCGTCGGGCTCGAGACGCCGGCAGCAAAGCAATGACCGCGTTCGCGCTGCACCTGCCGGAAGAACGCTCGCTGTCGCGCTGGACGCTCGCCGGGCTTTTGATCCT